>CAVHDN010000166.1:0-5240 GCA_963634315.1 Flexilinea sp.
GTTTGTAATATGAACTTCCAAAACTAAACATGCAAAAAAAATGGAAGAGAAACAACCAAAGACAAAGGCCGCAAAAGTAGCAACCGAGCGCAGGGCACAAAGAAAGAAAGCGAATGTAGAAGAGGCAAAGCAGCACATTGGAATAGTGCGCAACGACTCTTGGCTCAAACCTTATGAGGGCGCTATCAGAGGGAGGCACGAACATGCCATCTGGAAGATGAACCAGCTGACGAGAAATGGCAAGAAGACCCTTTCGGAGTTCGCCACAGGACATCTATACTATGGTCTGCACAAAATATCGCGCGGATGGGTGTTTCGCGAGTGGGCTCCAAACGCAACGGAGATGTATCTCATAGGCGACTTCAACGGTTGGCAGGAGTCACCAAAATACCAGTTGAAGCGCATTGAAGGCACCGGCAACTGGGAACTGCGCCTGTCGGAAAAGGCCATGAAGCACGGTGACCTGTACAAGATGAAGGTGAAATGGAACGGCGGTGAGGGCGAACGCATTCCGGCATGGTGCCAACGTGTGGTGCAAGATGACAATACGAAGATATTTTCCGCACAAGTATGGAATCCCGCTAAGCCCTATGAGTTCAAGAAAAAGAAGTTCAAGCCTTCGAAGTCACCACTTCTCATCTATGAGTGCCACGTGGGTATGGCACAGGATGCCGAGAAGGTGGGTACGTACAAGGAATTCACCGAGAACGTGCTTCCGCGTGTCGTCAAAGACGGGTATAACTGCATACAAGTGATGGCCATTCAGGAGCATCCTTACTATGGCTCGTTTGGCTATCACGTAAGCTCGTTCTTTGCGCCATCAAGCCGCTTCGGCACGCCCGACGAGTTGAAGGAACTTATAGACACGGCTCACCGCAACGGAATAGCCGTGATAATGGACATAGTGCACTCACATGCAGTGAAGAACGAGGTGGAGGGGCTTGGAAACTTGGTCGGCGATCCCAACCAGTACTTCTATCCGGGTGACCGTCACGAACATCCGGCTTGGGACAGCTTGTGCTTTGACTACGGCAAGGACGAGGTGCTTCACTTCCTTATGTCCAACTGCAAGTATTGGCTCGATGAGTACCACTTTGATGGTTTCCGCTTCGACGGTGTGACCTCCATGCTCTACTACAGCCACGGTTTGGGAGAGGCCTTCTGTGGCTATGGTGACTACTTCAACGGCCACGAGGACGACAACGCCATATGCTACCTAACATTGGTGAACAAACTCATACATGAGGTCAACCCCAACGCCATTACCATAGCCGAAGAGGTTAGCGGCATGCCAGGATTGGCCGCCAAGTTTGAGGATGGTGGCTATGGGTTCGACTACCGCATGGCCATGAACATACCCGACTACTGGATAAAGACCATCAAGGATGTGAAAGATGAGGAGTGGAAACCTAGTTCCATATTCTGGGAAGTGAAGAATCGCCGCTCCGACGAGCGCACCATAAGCTATTGCGAAAGCCACGACCAAGCTCTCGTGGGAGACAAGACCATCATATTCAGGCTCATAGACGCCGATATGTACTGGCACTTCAAGAAAGGCGACGAGAACGACATGGTGAACCGAGGCATCGCGCTCCACAAGATGATACGACTCGTGACAGCCGGCACCATAAACGGCGGCTACCTCAACTTCATGGGCAATGAATTTGGTCATCCAGAGTGGATTGATTTTCCACGTGAGGGCAACGGATGGAGCTACAAGTATGCAAGAAGACAATGGAATCTGGTGGATAACAAGGAGCTTGACTACCATTACCTTGGCGATTTCGACAAGGCTATGCTCAAGGTGATAAAGAGCATACGCAACTTCCAAGACAAACCCGTGCAGGAGGTGTGGCACAACGATGGTGACCAAGTGTTGGCCTTCAGCCGTGGTGACCTGTTGTTCGTGTTCAACTTCAGTCCTACACGTTCGTTCACCGACTATGGTTTCCTCGTGCCTACAGGCTCCTACGATGTTTTACTGAATACCGATGCTACAGCATTTGGCGGCAACGGACTTGCTGACGACACGATGACCCACATCACCAACTTTGACCCTCTGTATGTGAAGGATCACAAAGAGTGGTTAAAACTGTACATACCAGCTCGTTCAGCCGTAGTGCTAAAGAAGAATTGAAGCGCAAGACGGTCTTTTTTCAACAATAAGACATGAACTTATCAAGAAGAAAACCAAGCAATGGTACCACGACCTCAAAGGTTGTGTGTGCCATTGCTTTTTGCTTATTTGCATTTTCCTATATACATTTTCTGCAATCTGATCTTCTGGCAGTGGCTCAACACTCGCTTAGCGGCGGGGCGACCCACTACAATCATACGGTAGGCACTATTCTTATAACCATCGTACTGCTACTCCTGCAAATGGCGGTGTATGCCTTGACGCAAATACATGGCAGCCGCCATGCTATGACCTATTTCCCATCACTGCTTGCTCTGACTGTAATCACATCGATGAAGCCAGATACAAACGGCGATTTCGGCTTCGGTGTGTGGCCATGGCTCGCCCCTTTGCTACTTGTGGTATGGCTATTAGTCGTTTATGTGATGAAAAAGAAACCTTATGGAAAGCCCTCAGGCAAAGGGCTATTGGCTCGTTCTGTATGGGTAAACCTCTTTGCAATGTGCGCAATGTTCGTTTTCGTGGGTGCAGCAGGCAACAGCAATGATGTGCTACACTATCGCATGCACTCCGAAAACTGCTTTTTGCATGACGACTATGACGGTGCATTGTCGGCGGGAAGAGCCTCGTTGCACACTGACAACAGCCTGACCATGCTGAGGGCTTATGCTCTGGCACATAAAGGACTGCTTGGCGAAAAGCTTTTCACCTATCCTTTATGCGGCAAAAGCGACGGATTGTTGCCTCTGTCCTCAAGCACGCATTGCTTAATGTACCCCACTGATAGTATTTATAGGTCTCTTGGCGCTTATCCTGCGTCGGGCATGAACACCATGGGTTACCTCAAAGCACTATTGCGCACTCACAAAGCCACTGCTGTGGCCAAGGACTACTTGCTGTGTGGCTACCTCATGGACCGAGACCTCGACAACTTCGCCCAGTTGCTTCCCCACTTCTATAAGATAGACAACAATCTTCCACGTCATTATCGCGAAGCATTGACCCTTTACACCCATCTTCGCTCCAACCCATGTGTCACGTATCTTGATGATGTTATGGATATCGACTTCGACGATTTGCAAGAACTCGAAAAGCAATACACAGACAAACAGGCCAAGCGGCTCGCTGTATTCGATCAATACTGGGGCACTTATTGGTGGTACTATGAGCATGGAACTGAATAATAGGGCCGTTGGCAAGAAGTCGAACAAATAAACATATTGGAACATACGTGGCAAGATGTCAGAAGATGGCCTGTGAATATATCATGTGCGAATATGGTTTCACCATTGCCAAACAATGTGCGGAAAATTTGCATAACCGCTGAAAAAGTAGTACTTTTGCGCCCAAAATTGAATATATTTAAAGACACATATTAATATGAACGTTTCTTATAAATGGCTTAAAGAGTATGTGGATTTCGACTTGTCTGCCCAAGAAGTGTGCGACGCGCTCACATCGACAGGCTTGGAGGTTGATGCCCTTGAAGAGGTTCAAACCATAAAAGGTGGCTTGAAAGGTCTTTATGTAGGCAAGGTTCTCACTTGCGAGCCCCATCCCAATAGCGACCACCTCCACGTAACAACTGTTGACTTAGGCCATGAACAACCATCGCAGATAGTGTGCGGAGCACCCAATGTGGCTGCAGGACAAAAAGTCATTGTGGCAGACTTGGGCTGTGTCCTTTATGACGGGGACAAAGAGTTTGTCATAAAGAAGTCGAAGCTCCGTGGCATAGACAGCTATGGCATGATATGTGCCGAGGACGAGATTGGTGTAGGCACAAGCCATGACGGCATAATTGTTTTGCCCGACAATGCTCGCGTAGGACAGCCTGCGGCTGAATATTACAATGTGGAAAGTGATTGGCTTATAGAAATAGACATCACGGCAAACCGAGCAGATGCCTTGTCGCATTGGGGAGTGGCCCGTGACTTGTATGCATGGCTGAAACGCAATGGCTATGAGACAAGTCTGCATCGTCCAGACTGCACAGACTTCAATGTTGACAACAACGATTTGCCTATAGAAGTACAGATAGAAAACACCGAAGCCTGCAAACGTTATGCATGTGTAAGCCTGACAGGCTGCGACGTAAAGGAAAGCCCAGAATGGTTGCAGAACAAGCTGCGCATAATAGGTCTGCGTCCAATAAACAACATTGTGGACATCACAAACTATATAATGATGGCCTACGGACAACCATTGCACTGCTTCGATGCAGATATGGTGGAGGGCCACAAGATAGTAGTGCGCACACAGCCCGAAGGCACAAAGTTTGTTACGCTCGACGGTGTGGAGCACAGACTTGGAGGGCATGACCTCAGCATAAGCAATGCAAAAGAGCCAATGTGCATAGCTGGCATTTTCGGAGGGAAAGGCAGCGGCACGTATGAAACGACAAAGAACATCGTGCTGGAAAGTGCCTACTTCCATCCTACATGGATACGCAAAAGCGCACGCCGTCATGGACTGAGCACCGACGCATCGTTCCGATTTGAACGTGGAATAGACCCCAATGGCATCATCTATGCACTCAAGCAGGCGGCCATACTATGCAAGCAACTGGCAGGAGGAAAGGTTTCAATGGACATTTGCGACGTTTATCCTTCACCCATCGACAATGCAAAGGTAAGCCTTGACTATGACTATGTGAAGACTCTCATAGGAAAGGAGATACCTAACGACACAATTAAAGACATCTGCAAAAGACTTGACATGACGATTACGGCAGAGACCGCCGAAGGAATAGACCTCGAAGTGCCCGCCTATCGTGTGGATGTGCAACGCCCATGTGATGTAGTGGAGGACATTCTCCGCATTTATGGATACAACAATGTTGAGATACCCACACAGTTGAAGAGTTGTCTTGTGGTGAAAGGCTATGAAGACAACAAACACAAATTGGCCAACGTGGTGGGCGAACAACTTGTTGGATGTGGCTTCAACGAGATTCTCAACAACTCGCTTACAAAGAGTGCCTACTATGAACAGCGTAATGCCTATCCTGCAGAGAATTGCATCAGAATAATGAACCCATTGAGCACCGACCTCAATGTGATGCGCCAGACTCTGCTCTTCGGCGGCTTGGAGAGCGTAGAGC
>CAVHDN010000167.1:0-5230 GCA_963634315.1 Flexilinea sp.
TCTCACCACTCACCCACAGGGCGAAATGCTCATGTCGGCCAACAAAGCCACATTGCAGTTCATAGCCCCCGAAACGACTGACTCTCTCATGGCTGGCTGGATGGCAGAAAACGCATTGTATCTTTTCCAAAACTATGGCGACGCTTACCAGACGGCAGCGGCCGAGCGCACTCTCGCATCGTGCTATATGGACATAGGCGACAACCGCTCTGCGCTACTTCACCTTGAGAAAGCCCTGGCCGACACCCTAACCGAACAGGCTCCCGACCTTGTGGCAAGCATCCGCGAACAGTTAAGCGTGGTGTATTCAGCCATAAACGACAAGGCTTCAAGCGACCATAACCGCAACATCTATCTTGACTTGCAGGAAAAGACTCGCCAAGACCGATACTTGGAAGCCAGAGCCGACGCTCTCGACCACACTCTGACACAGCTCAACGCCATGATAACAGCCATATTGTTGGCTATAGCATTGCTCGTGTTTTTCCTTTTGCTGTTCTATCGACTCAACAAACGGCGGCAAAAGCAATATAGCACAGACCGTCTGCTGATGCCTTTGCACCAATGGGAGAAGGCTAACGAGCAGCACAAGGAGACCATGCGCCAACGGCTTGAGGACATGGATGACAAGTACAGCAAAAGTGTGATGGAGGCTGAAGCCAACGAGCGGCGCAACGCTGACAACAGGGCCAGAGTGTCACTCGCCAACAGCCTATTGCCGCTCATAGACAGGATAAGCCATGAGACAGAAATGCTTGTGGAACGCAAGGAGAGCGAAGAGGTTAGAGCCGACAGATACCGATACATAACGGAGCTGGCGGCAAAGGTAAACGAGTGCAACGGCGTGCTCACCGATTGGATACAGATGCGCCAAGGCCAGCTAAGCCTGCACATAGAGACATTCCCCCTATCCCCTTTGTTCGTCATAGTGGCCAAGAGCGGCATGAGTTTCCGCATGAAGAAAATAGAGCTTTGTGTAGCGGAGACCGACGCTGTGGTAAAGGCCGATAAGGTGCTCACCCTGTTCATGCTAAACACGCTGGCCGACAACGCAAGAAAGTTCACTCCAAGTGGAGGAACAGTCAGCATTTCTGCTGAAAAGAAAGACGACTGCGTTGAAATATCCGTCAGCGACAATGGTTGCGGAATGGAGCAAGATGAGCTTAAGACCGTGTTCGACAGAAAGATATACAAGGAACACGGCTTCGGACTGCTCAATTGTAGGGGCATAATAGACAAGTACCATAAGACGAGCCGCCTGTTCAGCGTTTGCTCCATAGGGGCAGAATCTACCAAAGGTATGGGTAGTCGCTTCTTCTTCCGTCTGCCAATTGGCACGGTCAAGACCATTCTCGCCTTTGTGTTAGGCACAATGTCCCTTTTGTCCGTGGCACAAACGAAGGAGGACAGTGCGTTTTACGCCTCTCAATCGGCGCGGTTTGCCGACAGCGCATACTTCTCAAACATCGACGGCACCTACGACAAGACCATACAGTTTACCGACTCGTGTCTGAAATACCTCAATCTGCAACAACTTACTAAACACCCTGACAGCCGCGTACTGCTCCACAAAAAAGGCAACACTGCCCTTATGGCCCCGGAGATAAAGTGGTTTCACGACAGCACACGCATAGACTTCGAAGTTATTCTTGACATCCGCAACGAGACTGCCGTGGCAGCTCTGGCCCTACATGACTTGCCTTTGTACGAATACAACAATAAAGTATATACACAACTATTCAAGGAAATATCGGCCGACAACACTCTGGCCGACTATTGCCGAGTCATGCAACAGTCGCAGACCAACAAGACCATTGCAATAATGATTTGTCTACTTGTGCTGCTGCTCATCCTCCCCGCCTACTACTTCATCTACTATCGCCACATACTGTATCACCGCTTCTGCATGGAGCGCATAGACAAAATCAACAGCATATTGCTCGGCCACTTACCGCAAGCAAAGAAGTTGGAGGAGATAAGCCGTTTGTCGCACGACGGATACACTGGTGAGTTGCACAATGTGGCCAAGCGCATTGTGCAAACGCTCAACGATGAGGCGGAAAAGAGCCGCCTGCAGGCTGAGAGCATCGAAGTGGTAGCCGACAATCTTCAACGTTCGGAGTATGAAAGCAACAGCCTGTATGTGAACAATGCAGTGCTCGACAACTGTTTGTCTTCGCTGAAGCACGAAACGATGTATTACCCAAGCCGCATATGCCAACTTGTGGATAGTGGCGACACGGTGCTCAACGACCTCAAGGAGACCGTTGACTATTACCGCGACCTCTACTCCCTACTCAGCCGACAAGCCACACTACAAGCCAAGACCATAAAAATGAAGGTTAAGGCCATACCTGCAAAAGAGTTGTGCAACAATGCCCCCGAGGGCCTATACATCATAGGCAACCGCAACTTGCTTGTCTATATGCTCGAAACAATCCGCAAGCAACTTAAAGGGGCCAATATTATACAGGAGACTTGTAATGGCATTGAAGGCAACAACAGATATGCTGTAATAACGATAAAGGCCATCTGTAGCCATTGGACTGATGCGGCCTACGGGCAACTGTTCACTGCAAAGGTGGAAAACGTTCCTTTCCTTATATGCCGACAGATTGTGCGCGACCACTCCCAAGCCACCATGATGCGCGGATGTGGCATGGAAGCCATGGCCGACGCAGGCACATTGACCATAAGAATAGTCCTGCCAGGACGTAAAGAAATACATTGAGACATGGAAAAGTTCAAAGTGATAATCGTGGAAGATGTTCCCTTGGAGATGAAAGGCACCGAGGGCATTCTGCGCAACGACATTCCCGAGGCGGAAATCATAGGTTTCGCCACTTGCGAAAGCGAGTATTGGCAACTCATTAGGCATGAAGTGCCTGGGCTGGTGCTGCTCGACCTTGGCCTGGGCGGCTCCACAACCGTAGGCGTGGAGATATGCCGACACACGAAAGAGAAATATCCTGCAGTTAAAGTGCTCATCTTCACAGGAGAAGTGCTCAACGAGACTTTGTGGGTCGATGCTCTTGACGCAGGTGCCGACGGCATAATACTCAAATGCGGCGAACTGCTCACACGCAACGACGTGCGCAGTGTGATGGAAGGCAAACAACTGGTGTTCAACCAACCCATATTGCAGCGCATTGTTGACCGCTTCAAGTCGGCCATAGGCAAGCAGGCAGCCCGCCAGGAGGCACTTGTCGATTACGAGATAGACGAGTACGACGAGCGTTTCCTGCGCCACCTTGCCCTTGGCTACACTAAGGAGCAAATAGCCTCACTGCGCGGAATGCCCTTTGGCGTGAAAAGTCTAGAGAAAAGGCAAAGCGAACTGGTGCAAAAGCTGTTTCCCGAAGGCAATGGCGGTGTGGCCGTCAATGCCATACGCCTTGTGGTGAAAGCCATAGAGCTGAACATCATTGACACCGACAACCTTGAGCCCGATGAGGAATAGGCTGTTTGCACGCGTGGCCTTGCTCCTTGTGTTGCTTGAGTTGGCCCTTGTCGTTGGCTCATGGGCACTTAGTGTGTTGCTGCCCTCCTGTGGTGTGCGCAGCATTCTCACCGGCGGTGGTGTCCGTTGGTTCGTAGAGCAGTTCATGAATGGCCCTTGCTTGTCGGTGCTCGTGTGGCTCGCGGCCTGGCTCATGGCAATAGGTTGTGCAGCAAGGAGTGGCATAGGCAAGGGCTTTTCCCGCAAGCGTCCCCTACTCTATCGTGAGCGCACTGCGCTCGGCTTCTCCGCCATCATCATTGCCGCATTTGTCATTTCGGTGTCGTTGCTCACACTCAGTCCGCAAGCAGCGTTGCTCAATGTCACTGGAGGTTTGTTTCCCTCGCCATTCAGCACAGCCATAGTACCTGCCACAGCCTTGTGCGTGTGTGTGGCCTCCATGTTCTATGGTCTTACAGCGGGACGTTTCCAAACGCTTACCGACATCTACCTATCACTCATATATGGCATGGAAAAGGGCTCTGCACTGTTTCTGTTCTATTTCTTGTTAATCCAATTGCATTACTCGCTACTCTTCATCTTGGGATAAAAACCGCAATTAATAGGTATTGTGCCGATATGGGAAAATACGTACCTTTGCAACGCAAAAGGGAACAAGAACCATTTTAGAAACAAGATAGGATAGAAATGAATAAGACTTTAATCCCTCACAAATGAGATTCATAAAGTATTTTTTTTGTTTTAATGTGTAAAGGCTTGCTGTGAAGCAGGTCTTTATTTTTTTTCGCTGTCCCCAAACTCCGCTGATCCTTTTATCCAAGGCAAGAAAGGGAAAAGGCAAGTCCAAAGCTATTGACTTCTGACTTGCCTTTTGAGAGGTACCTAGCAGAGTCGAACTGCTCTACACGGTTTTGCAGACCGTTACCTAACCGCTCGGCCAAGGTACCTTGTTTTTATTTGCGGTTACAAAGGTAGTACTTTTATTTTATAACACAAAAGAATTTTTCTGTTTTTGTTCGTTTTTTATTATAAACGCCAACGTCGTGCTTAATCTTTTTCAGTTTACTACATGCCTGAGATGCGAGAAAAGCGAAATATATGAATGAAAAAGTCATTATTTGTTTTCTTTTTATTATCTTTGCAGACGCTTTGAGGGACCCGTAGCTTAGCTGAATAGAGCGTCAGATTCCGGTTCTGAAGGTCGCGGGTTTGAATCCCGCCGAGATCACAACAACAAAGGTACAGCCAATGCTGCAGCCACAAGCCCACGCTTGCTTTAACGCCCTCGGAGAGGGCTAGCTCCTATTGCGAATTGCGCTCGAGCGTAATTCGCAAATATCATCGCTCGAACACCGCTCGCTGTGCAGAAGTCTGCTTTCGCCGAAAGACATTGTCTGCTGCATTTCACATTGCAAACGCCTCCTGCAAACACCTCACACCTTTGTAAAGGGAACTTCTTCGGACTTCTGCTCATACACAGATTCGTCTTTATCTTCAGCCATCTCTGCCTTAAGCTTTTCCTCATACTCCTTCATCAACGACTCATATTCCTCTGATGAACGGATATTTTCCAAGTAGCGGTCACGTTTGATATGGAATAAACGTCGGAAACCGTTCTCAAGAGCCTTGCGCAAATATGAAATCGACCTCTCTTTTTCATCCATTAGGGAATAAAGGCAGGCAGCATCGTAATAATTTTCTTTAGGGTCTGCCTCCAGTGCTTTGTACATTGCTTCCATTGCCTTTTCCTTGTCGCCAAGATGATAGTAT
>CAVHDN010000168.1:0-5215 GCA_963634315.1 Flexilinea sp.
GGAGTGGTGTCCTCCACTGCAACCCACTCGCCCTGCTCGTCCTTATAGCAGACGGGACCGTTCACACGCATGATCTCCGTGCGCTCCACCACTGTGGTGAGGTTGCCCTGCTCGTCCTTTGAACAGATGCCGCGTGCCACAGTACCGTTTTCCGACAGAGTGTTGCCCACTCTGAAGCCCACCATGGCATACTTGTTCTTGCAGCCTTCGGGAAGCTCGGAGAGAAACTTGCCTATGACCATGAATGCGTCGCGGTTGTAGAAGTCGTCGCAGTTTATCACGCAGAACGGCTCCTTGATTATGTCCTTGGCCATGAGCACAGCGTGGTTGGTGCCCCAAGGCTTCACACGGTCTTTCGGACAAGCGAAGCCCTCTGGCAGAGCGTCGAGGCTCTGGAAACAAAGCTCTGCAGGAATGTGTCCCTCATACTTGCTGAGTATCTTGTCCTTGAAATCCTTCTCAAAGTCCTTGCGTATCACAAAGACAATCTTGCCAAATCCAGCCTTGATGGCATCGTAGATGGAGTAGTCCATGATTGTCTCACCGTTGGGACCGAGTCCGTCCAATTGCTTAAGACCACCGTAACGGCTGCCCATACCAGCCGCCAAGAGTAATAAAGTTGGTTTCATGTTGTTTATAATATATTAAAATAGTTAGTCTGTTGCTCAAGTGACAGCTCTGCTGTCGCAAAGGACAAGACACCAGCCATTGCCCCTTTGCCACAAAGCCTTATGCAAAAGTAGCAAATAAAGCCGAAAGGAGACATACAGTATGTTCTATTAATGTTCTTTAACCATGTTTTTTTTGCATGAATACGACTACTCCAATATCTTTCTAAACATTACGTCGAGATAGTCTTTTTCACTTTGGAACACCACATGACTATCAGTAAATTCGGGTCGTTTGCCCCAGAAGCTTACATCCTTGTAGTCCGTGTTGCTCACGATATAACTGTCGAGAATGATGTCAGGGTCGCCGAGCGACGGTTGTACTTCATCGCGCAACTGGTGAAAAAGCTGTATCTTCGGGTCATCAAGTCCCTTCAGGTTTCGTATGCCTTTCGGGTCAACGAATATGACATGCTGCTTTTGTCCGTCGTTCACCCAGAGGATGAAGTCTGGATAAAAGTTGCTTGCCTCGAAGAACCCTATTCCCTTGCGGCTCTCGTTGCGCAGCAAATACAGTTCCTTTCCCTTAAGTTCATTGTCCTTATGGCAGTTGTAGTAGTCGCGCACATGTTTCACAAAGGTCTGCTCGCCTACATTGAGTGCCACTGGCGAAATCTTTATGAGTGGCTCGCCGGTGTACTTGTCAGCCAGCATCTTTTTACCATTGCTATCTTTCTCCGTAAGGCAGAGTAGCGGATAGTATATGTGCTGATCGAAACGCATGGCTTGTATCCATGGTGCTTCGATGGCAAAATCCTGTTCCAAGTTGCCCGACATGATTTGCTCACGCAACTCCTTAAGCCGTTCTATCCACTTCTCTTTGTCCTGCCGCACTTCCACGGTATATTCTTCGAAGAAATTTGGGTCGCATGGTGTAAGATACACGGTCTCCATGAACTTCGACTCCCATTTGCCCTTCATTCGCTTATAGGCTTGGCCTATGTAGGCACGGAGCAGAGCTATTGTTATCTCTTCCCATCTTGCCACGTCCTTGCCGTAGTCGTGGAATTGCAGAGCCTCGTGGGGTATGAGCAGTTCGTACCAGTCGTGGCTTTGCATAATCTGCCGCAACGCCTCAACGCTCAATTCCATATTATACCATGAACGCTCGTTCTTCATCTGTTCCATGGCGAAAAATATATGGTTCCAGTCGAGCAGTGCGAGATGTTTTTCGTCAAGACAGCCCTTTGGTGTGGCGTTGCCCTCACTCGTCATCTTCTCGTTGCTAACAAGAGCCGCCACCTTTGGCGACCAGTCGAGCTTCACGAATACAGTGTTCATTGCGTCCAACGGGTGCACCGTGACAGCCTTCTTGAAGTTATAGCCTTTCTTCAGGCGCACTATCTTCAGGCGTTTCTCGCCGAGCAGATTGACGGTAGGCACTTTTATCTCCTCATACCCCTCTTCGTTGGACGGCAGTCCTTCGTCTTTCAGGTAGTTGCGAAACGTCTCCATGTAGTCGGCTCGCACACCAAAGATGTTGAGCGTCTCTATGCGCTTCAGTCCCTTGGGCAGTGTGCCGCAGTTGTAACTGCTGTCGAGAGCGGAGCTTCGTTTCAGCGAGTATTTGAAGCCCTTCAGCCGAACGCCACGTCCGAAGAGCTGTATTATTTCAGAGCCCTCACTGCGGCCCACGTTCATCAAGCCCATGGCCGACACTCGCCAAGAGCTCCACCCTTCGCTGAACTTCTTTGAGCCTATGAGGATGTTAACCGTTGACTGCGGCTTGTTGATGTCGGCAAAGAGCGACATCTTGCCGAACTCCCTTGACTCCACCAGCAGTCCGTTGTCGGCACATAGGCTGGCCAACTTGTCGCTGTCGCCCACGTTTATCACACCGAAGAAGTCGGCATTGCCCACCTGCAAGCCTATCTCTCCGTCGCCACCTTTCTGGCGCACCACATGCAGATGCGCCCCACCGATGTCGCTGTTGAAGACGGTCTTCAGCAGGAGGTCATATACCATGCGCGCATGGTCCGCTTCTTGCCCAGGCTTTATGCCGTCGCGTGTCATTTCGAATGCATTGGCGAAGAGCGAGTAGCCATTGGTGTTCTTTATGCCGTCGGTGGGGTCAAGGAGGCGCTTGATATAGAGTGAGAAAGTGTCTTTGTGGCCGATGAAGTCCTGAAGGAAAAGGAGTATCTGCACCACGTCCGACACGTTGCGCTTGTTCTCCGTGCGCACAGCGTTCACGCTGCCTCCCACAAAAATGCCCAAGGGCTTTGCCACGAGAAAGCGGCGCTCAATGTTGGAGTCACGGTTGAAGGCCAGCGTCTGCTCATAGAGGCAGAGGAGATAGGCGGTGAGATACATCTGGAAGAGTTCTTCGTCGTCCCATGAGGCCATGTTCATGATGCGGTAGTCCTTGCCATATCCGTCGCCATAGAAGTAGCGGTAGGAATAGTCGAAGATTGTTGCCTTGGCATATTCTTCAAGCAGTGCCTTCCTTGCCGCGCCACTGGCGGCGGCAATGGCCTGACCAAAGGTGGCGCTGTACTCAAACGAGAAGCCGTCTTTGGTGAGCGTGTTGCGGTAGCCTTTCCACACCTCGCCGCCAGAGCCTTTGTGCCCTTCGTCCACCATGACAAGGTTGTTGCCCTCGAAACTATCTACCGCCACTGTCTTGTCGCCTTCTTTGTCGGCAAGCTTGTTGATGTCAATCACCTCTATGCTCTGCCCTTTAAACATCTCGCCGCCCTGCTTGCTGAAGAGCGAGGCCGTCATGTTCGACTTGGCCAGCTCGTCAAGGTGCTGGCGCGAGAGCCCCTCGTTGGGAGTGAGTATGATGATGCGGTTTAGCGGCTTTGCATGATACTTCTTGGCATAGTAGAGATACTGTTTGATGTTGATGTGCATGAGCAGCGTCTTGCCCGAACCGGTGGCTTGCCAGTAGGCGAGCTTGTTCAGGTCGCCCTCACCATAGCAGGGCACTTCGTGCCATGTCTCTTTGCGGCTGTTGAAGTCGTCGGCGTGAAAGGTGCGAAGGTCCTGCAGCAGCTTCTCGCGGTCGGCGAAATATTGGTCAAGATAGATTTCGGTGAAGAGCAACGAGAGATACTGGAAGTATTTCCACTGTATTTTGTCTTTGCGCTTCTCGTTTATCTCGCTTGTGTGGCGCACTATGTTCTGGTCGTACTCATAGAGCTGTTCTCGGCTGATGCGGCTGCCGTAGAGATGCTGCACCAACGCATGGTAGAGGAGCGACTCGCCCTCGTCGTTCAGCCCCTCGAGCATAGGGCCTTTCAGGTCGCGCGAGAGGGCTTCGAGGTCTTTGCACCCCAACTGCTTGAGTACAAACTTGAAAAGCACCAGCGAGTCCTGCAGACGTCCTTGGTTGTTCTGTTTCTTTGCCATAGGTCTTAAGATTCTTCAAACATTCGGCTTTGGAACTCTTCTTCGGTGAGCACCACCTTCCAGTGGTCTTCGTCGCGGCGCATGTCGGGCAGGGTGTTGTCGCCGTTCACGTAGATTACGTCGAACTCGCGGCCTTGCGTCGTGTAGTCCATCTTGCGGAAGAACTCGTTGAGCTCCTCGTTGTTCACATACTGGCAATCGCGCCAGATGACAAGTGCCGCCTCGCCGGTGCGGTGTAGGCGACCTTCCACGGCACAGATGTGTCCTTGCTGGTGCCAGTGTTGGGTGTCAACTTCCATACCAATAAGGAAGTTGAAGGTCTCCACCATGTCGACGGGAGTCTCCACCAACTCGTTGTTCTTGGTGGTCTTCAGCGTCATGTTGAAGGGTCGCTTAAACCATTCCATGTTGAAGAGCGAACCGCGCGTCTCAGTGTCCATCATGTAGCCGAGCATGTAGGTCTCTTTCCAGCCTCCATCCCTTCCATCGCTGAACATATCTACCGGCTTCTTCATCACAAGGTTGTTCAGCGTGTCTTCATATTGTTCCAAACGGATGTACTTAAAGCATTGGCTGATACCGTCACGGGAGACGGGCTTGTCTAATTTCCATTCCTTCGAATAAATTACGTTCTCAGTCCTACGCAATGTCTTTTCTTTAAAGTATGAATTACCACATTGAATGGCAATGTACTTATTGTTTTCATTTAAGTTCATGCAAGCATGGGTAATAGTAGCAGAACCTGCGAATATATCAAGAATAATAGCTCCTTTTTTTGAGAACATTTTTATTAAGCGTTCATAGAGTTTTACTGGTTTCTTTCCATTCGGTAGTTGAACGCCACCTTCATTATGTACATTGTTGATTGCTATATCTGTCCAAATATCTCCTTTAAGTTGTACAGGGGAGAGGCTTCCATCAATTTCTTTCATATATGAAGATGCAAATAACACATCCTCACCATTAAGTATATATTTTTCCAGTCCTTGTGCCGTCTTTATAAAACGTATTTTCCCATCTTTCGGTGTATTTGCAACAGCGTCATCGACCGCCGTTCTAAAGATATGTGATGCGTTTTTTATTCTAAATTCATCAAAAGCTTCTTGATTTTTTAAATCTATACCTTTTTCTTTGGCCTTTGTTCTTACTGTTGTTGTTGTCCATTTCCTACAGTCTTCTGAATTGTTAAATTC
>CAVHDN010000169.1:0-5175 GCA_963634315.1 Flexilinea sp.
CTATCCACAGTATGTCGCCCTTCTCAAAGCGGTAGGAGGGGTCAACCTGCGACAGTGTCTCCTTTCCCTCTTCCAGTCCCACGACCATGCAGTTGTACTTGTCGCGAATGCCGCTCTCACGCAATGTCTTGCCCACAAAGGCGCTCTTGCTGGTTATGACCATCTGCTTGAGCCTCATGGAACGCTTCTCCACGTCGGCATCGTCGCCATACAGCTCGGTGCGCAAGGCTGCTACCATGGCCGAGAGTTGGCTGTCGCCGCCTATGGCCTGCAACTTGTCGCCGGGAAACACCACGGTGTCGCCATCGGGAATGTTTATGCGCCTTGTACTGCGCAGGATGCTGCTCACGTGAACGCCGAATTTGGTGCGCAGTGCCAGTTCCCTGAGCGAGTGTCCGCCCCATAGGGAGTCTTGCGGAATATCAATCTCCGACATGTGTATGTCGCGGTCGAGCAAGTGCTCCTCGTAGAGGGGGCGTCTGCGCCCCACCACCTCTGCAGCCATGTCGCGCGAACGAAGGTTCTGCACGAACATACGCTCCATGCGGATGCTGCTGTTCTTCAACCAGCGCGACAGTACCATAAGGGCCACAAGAGCCACAGCAATGGTTATCATGAGAGCATTGGTGAAGCGGCTCAGGTAGTTGCACACGTAGAACACGAAGGCACAGGCTATGACCATGCGTACCACTATGGTCATAGCCAGCAGCACGTGATTGTAGCGGTTAGCGTTCCACAGGGCCTTGTACTCCTCGCTGTGGTTCTTCTTCATAACCATCGCGCGCAGGAATGGCGACATGGCTATGACGGTGAGCATACCACAGATGGCGTTGGCGGTCCAGTGCCAGTTGGGCATGAGACTGCGCACAAAGGGCAGGACAAACGTGAACATCAGGACTATGACGGCCACCGACAGTGTGGAGTATATGAGTGTGTTAGCAGCCATCTGGCGAAGCAGCTTGCGCCAGTTGCTGTCGTCGGAAACGGTGGAATGGTGGCTTATGGCCACTTGGTTTAGTCCGGCAATGACGCGCTTGGACAGTCGCTTCTCCAACATGGAGTAGCACGGATTGGCAAAGCGCATCATGTAGGGGGTGAGGAAGGTGGTGATGACCGACACCGCCACTACAACGGGATAGAGGAAGTCGCCCACCACATGGAGCGACAGGCCCAGGGAGGCTATGATGAAGGCAAACTCGCCTATCTGTGCCATGGAGAAACCGCACTGCATGGCGGTCTTCAGGGGCTGTCCGCTGAGCAGATAGCCCAAAGAGCCGAACAGCGCCTGTCCCACGAGTATGGTGAAGACAAGTGCCACGATGGGCCAAGCATAGTTTATGAGCACTTGTATGTCAACAAGCATGCCTACGGAGACGAAGAAGATGGCCCCGAAAAGGTTCTTCACCGGCTCAACCACCTTTATTATCTTGTCGGCCTCGACCGTCTCGGCAAGTATGCTGCCCATGACAAATGCGCCGAAAGCACTGCTGAAGCCTACGGCCGTGGATACTTCGGTCATGAGGAAGCACAAGCCCAATGCCACCACGAGTAGGGTCTCGTCGGTCATTATGCGACGCACACGGCGCAGCAACTGGGGAATGAGGAATATGCCCACCACAAACCAAAGTACGAGGAAGAAGCCTATGCGCAACACTATGCCTATCATCTCTCCGCCGTCAGGGTCGTTGCCTTGGGCTATGGCCGAAAGCATCACCATGAGGACTATGGCCAACACGTCTTCCAGGATGAGCACACTCATGACCACGCCGGCAAAGCGCTGCTGACGCAGCCCCATGTCGTCGAAGGCTTTGTAGATGATGGTGGTGGACGACATGGCCAACATGCCTCCGAGGAAAATGCAGTCCATGCGGCTCCAGCCGAAGCTGTGGCCCACACCTATGCCTAGGAACATCATGCAGAAGATTATGGTGCACGCCGCGACGACCGGGGCAAGACCCATCTTGAGTATCTTCTTGAACGAGAACTCCAGTCCGAGGGAGAACAAGAGGAAGATGACACCGATGTTGGCCCACACGTCCACATTGTTCAAGTCGGCAACCGAAGCGGTGTAGGGAAACTGCGGACTCACCAAGAAACCTGCAACGATGTAGCCCAAGACGAGAGGTTGCTTGAGCCGCTTGAAAACCAAGGTGACCACGCCCGCAACAATGAGGATGAGAGCAAGGTCTTTAACGAGTGCTGGAAGTTCTGCCATGTGTTGTGTTTGGTTTTAATACCACTGCACAGCATTGCTGTAGCTGCTGCGCTTGTCATACTTGAGAGCGTCGGTGAGCGTGGCCGCATTGCATCGGAACGAGAAGTTGTAGCTAGTGTATGGGGCAAGAACCACCGAGCACGACATGTTGAAGCAGTGCAAGTCGCGGCTCAAGGATGCAGTCGTCATGGATATCTTGTGATTGTCGAAGTCGTAGCCCGACGAGAAACTGATGTTCCAACCGTCGCTTATGCGCACGTTGCCGCTGAAGTTGAGCGTCTGGGTGAACGAGTAGGGATAGACCATCTTGTCGTAGTTGAAGGGCTTAGACTGGTCTTCACGCATGGATATGCCGTAGCCGAAGCTCAAGGACCACGGCATGCTGAACGTCATGTAGCCGTCGTCGTCGGTCTCGGCCATGCCTGCATTGTCTTTCTTCGCTTCCTTTTGGGCGTCCTGCATGGTCTTGTCCTCGTTGGTCTCGCGGTCATACTCGTCGTCTTCATCATTCCGGTTGTCGCCGGAGTCCTTCTTCTTCACCTTCTCACCGCGCAACCACTTGATGAAGTTGGCTATTTTATTGTTGTCAAGCGTGTAGGAAAGGTTTTGCGACATGCCTTGGAAACGTCCGAACTTGCCCTGGCTGTATCGTGTGGTGTGGGTGCTGAGCTGCGGCTTGCCGTTGGCGTCAAGCTCATAGGCGTAGGTGGCGAACGTGGCGTTGAGGTTGAGGGTGTAGCTCTTGGTGAGCTTGAGGCGCAGTCGGGTGGTAAGGTCACTCCATGGGCGAATGTCGGTGGCCATGTTGTAGGACATCGATGCACCAAGCTCGTCAATAAGACTTATCTTCTTCACTCCCGTCGAGTCGTCGTCCGACTTTATCTTCATCTCAAGGTTGTTCGACACGTCGATGGAGATGCTTCCCGTCTTGCCTTTGCTCGGCACACCGAACATGCCATTGGAGTATGGGGAATACTCAACCAGCGAGACGTTACCGTCGGCGTCGGTCTTTTGGTAGGTCTTGTAGTAGCCGTAGCGGCTTGCACCGAAGTCGGGGGCGTAGCTGAACGACACTTGTGGGGTGAACATGTGACGTATGGCCACAATCTTGTCGCCGAACAGTTTGCGCCAAGGCACGTAGAACCCGTAGAGTGTGGTGGAAGCCGACAAGCTAAGGCGCCAGTTGTAAAGGTTGTAGAAACCGTCTATCGTGTCGGTCACCTCCTTCTGGTTCTTCTCGTCCCACGACCTTTCAATCTTGCTGGAGTACATCCTGTCGGTGAGCGTGAACGACGGGTTGATGTTCAGATACTTGAACATAGTGAACTTGCCGCTTATAGGTATGTTGTGCTGCATGCCGTTGCGCCAGTCGCGCGACAGGCTGGAGTGCAGGAGCTTGTCTTCCTTGGTGGAGATGCGGTTGCTCAACTGACCCGTATAAGACAGAGATATCTTCTCGTACCAACGTTCCGCACCTACAAGGTTCTTGCGTTTGAAGGGATAGAAGAGACTGACGGAAATGTTCAGGTCGGGTAGGGTGAGTTCGATGGTGGAGTCGCGCATGTTCTGGCTTACGTTCATCGTTGAGCTAAGTGTCATGCCAATGCTCGAGAAGGTGTTGGTCATGCTCACCGACGATGTTCTTGTGGTCTGCGAATAGCTCTGCGGATTGTACATGCTCGTGAGGTTGTTGCGCTCATAGCTGCTCGTGGCGAAGTTCACGCTGGCCGACAAGGTTCTGAAAGGATTGGCCTTGGCGTCTTGCCTGTGGCTCCACTGTATCTTGAAACTCGTCTGCTTGGCGTAGTCTGGCATGTTCTTCTCGCCAGTAATGGTGTTTTGGAAGCTGGCATAGAAGCTACCGCTATACCTGTAGCGTTTGCGGTAGTTGGACGCTGCCGACAGTCCCCACGACCCTTTGGTGTATATCTCGCCTATGAGCTTCAAATCGACCTTGTCGTTTATTGCGAAGTAGTAGCCTCCATCGCGCAGATAGAAGCCGCGCTGCGTCTCATCGCCATAGGTGGGCATGATAAATCCGCTCGAATAGCTCTTTGTGAAGGGAAAGAAGCCATAGGGTATGGCAAACGGCAGAGGCACATCGGCTACTACAAGATAGGCGGGTCCGAACACCACATCCTTGCCGGGGCGCACCTTCGCGCGCGACAGTGCTATGTAGAAGTCGGGGTGGGGACTGTCGCAGGTGGTGTAGCGTCCGTGCTGGAGAAACAGTTCGCCGTTGGCGTTGCGCTTCGACAGTTCGCTCGTCAGGTAGCCGTCCTGCTGTTGGGTATAGACTTCGCTTATAATACCTTTCTTCGTCTTGAAGTTGAAGGCCATGGTGTCGCTTTCGTATGTGTCGCTGCCCATCTTGAACACCGGCGTTCCCTTCACCGCTCCAAGAGTGTCCTTTGTTCCAGTAGCGTGCACTATACTGCTGTCGAGGTTCATGTATATGCGGTCGCTGGTAAGGTCCATGTTCTCGTACTTCACGTTGGAATTACCATAGAGATAGGTCATGCCCGTGTTTGCGTCATAGGTCAACGAGTCGTTGGCCGAATAGGTCACGGGCGCATCAATGCCGTTCTTGCGCTTGCGGTTGGCACTGTCGAGGGCGAGGGAGTCGTCTATAGCCTTGTTGTGGTGGTATATGGCAAGCTGGAGGGAGTCCATCTTCGTGGTGTCAGGCCCAGCAACTACATTACTGTCTTCCTTCAATGCAGAAGCGACGAGGCTGTCGCTTGCCAACAAGGCATTGGAAAGATCTGTGTTGGCGGCTTTTGAGATAGAGTCGGCAACGGAAGAGATGGTGTCGCCTGGAGCCTTTTTATCCTTGCCATCGGCCACAGTGCAAAGCGCACGCGGCACTTCCGCCAACGCAAAGAGGAAGGCAGAAAACAGCAAGAATATCATTGCTTTTTTTCTCACGGCTGCAAAATTAGCTATAATATGGCGAATGG
>CAVHDN010000170.1:0-5159 GCA_963634315.1 Flexilinea sp.
AACCCCTATGCCAAGATTGAGAATCTTGTATCCTAACCATTAGATGAATCCACCATTATCTGTTTTCTTGCATTGATAAATCCCCTGCGGAAGCTGGGGGATTCGAACCCCCGGTACGATAAACTCGCACGGCAGTTTAGCAAACTGCTGGTTTCAGCCACTCACCCAAACTTCCTTAGCGGTTGTCGCCGCAGCACTTTCTCTCAAATGCGATGCAAAGGTACATCCTTTTTCCCGCACTTCCAAATGTTTCCATTCTTTTTTTCAAAAAAAACGAGTATTCCTTTCAAAGAAAATCCGCAACGCCAATTGACTGGCATTGCGGATTAACAAGTATATGTTGTCTATGTTTTTGACCAACAGCAATAAAAGAGCATACTGAGATATGCAGTATAGAGAGATTACTTATACTCAGACCAACTCTTTATGCCTATGTCTTCCAACTTAACATTGCAGAATGCCGTGATGAACGCCGACGCAAGACGGCTGTTGGTAATCAATGGAACGTTCAAGTCGATGGCAGCACGGCGTATCTTGTAGCCATTCGAAAGTTCGCCTGCAGTCAAGTCCTTTGGAATATTTACCACCATGTCTATCTCATGGTTGTGAAGCATGTCGAGAGCCTGCGGCTGCTGCTGTTCTGATGGCCAATACACAAGCGTGTTGTCAATCCCATTTTCCGTGAGATAGCGCGACGAGCCGCCTGTAGCGAAAATCTTATACCCATGGGCAACAAGCATACGGGCCGCATCGAGCATCTCTGCCTTCTGCTTCGCACTACCCGTTGACAAGAGTATGTTCTTCTCCGGAATGCGATGGCCAACGGAAAGCATACTCTTCAGCAATGCGGTACTGGTGTCATCACCCAAGCAACCCACCTCACCAGTCGAAGCCATGTCAACGCCAAGCACGGGGTCGGCTTTCTGCAAACGATTGAACGAGAACTGGCTGGCCTTTATTCCAACATAGTCAAGGTCGAAAAGACTCTTGTGGGGTTTCTCCACTGGCAAGCCCAACATGACCTTAGTTGCCAGTTCAATGAGATTTATCTTTAGCACCTTGCTCACAAACGGGAACGAGCGCGATGCACGGAGGTTACACTCTATGACCATAATGTCGTTCTCGCGAGCCATGAACTGTATATTGAACGGACCGCTTATGTGAAGTTCCTCTGCTATCTTGCGGCCCACACGCTTTATGCGGCGCACAGTCTCACAGTAAAGCTTCTGCGGTGGAAACTGTATCGTGGCGTCTCCGGAGTGGACTCCAGCAAATTCGATATGCTCGCTTATGGCGTAGGCTATCACCTCACCATCCTTAGCCACAGCGTCCATCTCTATCTCCTTGGCGTGTTCAATGAAACGACTCACCACAACGGGATGGTCTTCGCTGACATTCGCTGCCAAGCGCAGGAATTTCTCAAGTTCTTCCTGATTGGAGCAAACATTCATAGCCGCACCTGAAAGTACATACGACGGGCGGACAAGCACAGGGAAGCCCACCTCATCGATAAATTGATTGATGTCATCCATGGATGTCAATGCGCTCCATGCCGGTTGGTCTATGCCATTGCGAGTTAGCATCGATGAGAACTTGGCTCTGTCCTCAGCATTGTCAATGTCCTTGGCCGAGGTTCCGAGTATTGGCACGTTCTGCTCGTCGAGACGCATTGCAAGGTTATTTGGTATCTGTCCACCTGTTGAAACAATGACTCCATGGGGACACTCGATGTCAATGATGTCCATGACTCTCTCAAATGTCAACTCGTCGAAATAGAGACGATCGCACATGTCATAGTCAGTGGAAACGGTTTCCGGATTGTAGTTGATCATCACGGAGCGATAGCCCTCCTTGCGTATTGTGTTGAGAGCCTGAACACCGCACCAGTCGAACTCCACAGATGAGCCTATGCGGTAAGCACCTGATCCTAGCACAATTATGGAACGTTTGTCGTTCTCAAAGGCGATGTCATGGGCTACTCCAGCATATGTGAGATACAGATAGTTGGTTTGTGCAGGATATTCTGCCGCAAGCGTGTCTATCTGCTTTACCACTGGTAATATGCCAAGTGTCTTGCGCAACTGCCGCACCATCAGCCCAGCTTTTGCCATACTGTGTATCTTGTTGTCCAAGCCAACGGCACGTGCAATTTGGAAGTCGGTAAATCCATATACCTTTGCTTCGCGCAGCAACACCCTGTCAAGGTTGTTCACGCTCTTGAGTGCCTTCAGTTTTTCATCAATGTCTATGATGTGCTTCAGTTTGAAGAGGAACCATTTGTCAATCTTCGTCAAGTTGTGTATCTGGTCAATGGTGTACCCCTTATGCATGGCCTTCGAGATGACAAAGATACGCTTGTCTGTAGGTTCACGCAAGGCCGCATCAATGTCGGATATTTCCAGTTCCTTGTTCTCCACAAAACCATGCATGCCCTGCCCTATCATGCGCAGACCCTTTTGTATGGCTTCCTCAAAGTTGCGACCGATGGCCATGACTTCGCCCACCGACTTCATTGAAGAACCGAGTTCCTTGTCAACGCCACGGAATTTACTCAAATCCCAGCGCGGTATCTTGCATACCACATAGTCAAGGGCTGGCTCGAAGAATGCGCTTGTAGTTTTGGTGACAGAATTGTTAAGCTCGAAAAGTCCGTATCCCATGCCCAACTTCGCAGCGACAAAGGCCAAGGGATAGCCTGTCGCCTTTGAAGCCAAGGCCGATGACCGACTAAGTCGGGCGTTGACCTCAATGACACGATAGTCCTCGCTTGTGGGGTCAAAGGCATACTGCACATTGCACTCTCCTACTATTCCGATATGGCGTATAATCTTTATCGACAAAGCACGCAACTTGTGATACTCGCTGTTAGTGAGCGTTTGAGAAGGAGCTATTACTATACTTTCGCCTGTATGGATACCAAGAGGGTCGAAGTTTTCCATGTTACACACCGTTATGCAATTGTCGTAACGGTCGCGCACCACCTCATATTCTATCTCTTTCCAGCCCTTGAGACTCTTCTCCACAAGCACCTGCGGGGAGAATGAAAAAGCCTTCTCGGCCAGTTTGTTCAAATCTTCCTCATTGTCGCAGAAGCCTGAACCAAGACCACCAAGCGCATATGCAGCGCGAAGGATTACCGGATAACCCAACTCCTTTGCCGCCTCACGAGCCTGCTCTATTGACTCGCAGGCTTCGCTCTTTATGGTCTTCACGCCAATCTCGTTGAGACGCTCCACGAACAACTCACGGTCCTCTGTGTCCATGATAGCTTGGACTTGTGTACCGAGCACACGCACCCCATACTTTTCAAGCACGCCAGACTTGTAAAGCTCAACACCACAGTTGAGTGCAGTCTGACCACCGAAAGCAAGCAGAATGCCGTCGGGACGCTCTTTTTCAATTACCCTCTCCACGAAATAGGGTTGCACGGGAAGGAAATATATTTGGTCAGCCACACCCTCCGATGTTTGCACCGTCGCGATGTTCGGGTTGATAAGTACCGTGTAAACACCCTCTTCACGAAGAGCCTTTAAGGCTTGCGAACCAGAATAGTCAAACTCGCCAGCCTCACCTATCTTCAATGCTCCTGAGCCAAGCAGCAGGACTTTCTTTATCTTATCGTCTTTCATTTTCAGTTACTTGAGTTTTTCTACAAAACGGTCAAACATAAATTCCGTGTCAACGGGGCCAGAACAAGCCTCGGGATGGAACTGACTCGTGAACCAAGGGTTCTCCTTATGACACACGCCCTCATTCGATCCGTCGTTCATATTGACAAACAGTTCTTTCCAATCTTTTCCCAATGTACTTGCATCAACGGCATAACCATGGTTTTGACTCGTTATATAGCAACGATTGGTGCCCACCTCGCGCACAGGTTGGTTGTGTGAGCGATGGCCATACTTCAGTTTGTAAATAGTAGCTCCTCCCGCCTTTGCCAAAAGTTGGTTGCCCATGCAAATGCCACAAATTGGCTTGCGCGAAAGCCCCATCTGCTTGCGTATTACAGACACAGCCTCCTCGCACATGTCTGGGTCGCCAGGCCCATTGCCAAGAAACAGACCGTCAAAGTCCATGCCTGTATAGTCATAGTTCCAAGGTACACGTATAACCTCCACGCCACGATTTACCAAACAACGTATGATATTGTTCTTTACACCACAATCTACAAGCACAACTTTCTTTCCAGCGCCCTCGTTGTAGCGTATTATCTGCTTACAACTAACCATATCCACAAAGTTTACTCCTTCGTAATCAGCATCGGGAATATTGTCAGGCTCGTCGTCAAACAGTATTTTACCCATCATAACACCATGTTCGCGCAACACCTTTGTCAATTGGCGTGTGTCAATGCCTGTTATGCCTGGCACATGTTCGCGCTTCAGCCAGTCACTCAAACTCTCCACTGCGTTCCAATGACTATACTGCTCGCTATAGTCTGCAACGATGATGGCCGAAGCGTATATCTTGTCACTCTCCATGAATGTGGCAATACCGTCAGGTTCGACAGAGAATGGCGGCACTCCATAGTTTCCAACGAGAGGATAGGTCAATGTCATAAGCTGACCAGCATAGGATGGGTCTGTTAAACTCTCTGGATAACCCATCATTGCCGTGTTAAAGACCACTTCACCAGCCACTGGCTGGTCGTATCCGAAAGACTTTCCATGGAATTTGGTTCCATCTTCAAGCACTAATGTTACGTTCTTCATTAAATGTGGTATATGGTTGTTCTTAAAACTTTTGTTCGTACTGATAAACCTTCTCGTAGTAATTGATAAAAGCTTGATTCGCCAACTTCATGCCTCCTGGAGTGGGATAGTTTCCTGTGAAATACCAGTCGCCCTTGTTGTTTGGTATGGCCACATGCAGACCTTCAATGCTTTGATATACAAGTTCTATGGGTGTTGTAACGCCTTTGGGGCGAAGCATGTCCACCATCTTATGGTTCAACTCTTCCACGGAGAAAGGTTTGTATAGGGCTTTCACGCAACAATGCATCTGCTCCTTGGGCTTGTCCACTTCCTCCTTACAGTTCTTGTAAGTGTTGTCGATTAAGGCGTGCATGCCCTTGTCCTTAAGCAATTCTATGCATGCGCGAAAAGCTATAAATTCCTCAAGGCGTGCCATGTCTATGCCATAGTAGTCAGGGTATCGTA
>CAVHDN010000171.1:0-5132 GCA_963634315.1 Flexilinea sp.
GTTCTGTCCGTTGGAGCTGAGCAGCATGTTCTTCGACCTTCCTTTTATATAGACATTGCCTTCGGCGTCCATGGTGCCGAGGTCGCCGGTGTGATACCAGCCCTCGCTGTCGATGGTGCTTGCGGTCTCCTCGTCGTTCTTGTAGTAGCCGAGCATGACGTTCATGCCGCGGGCAAGTATCTCGCCCGGAACGGTGGCGGGGTCGTGGCTGTCTATGCGCACCTCCATGTGGGCCACGGCTCGTCCGCAGCTTCCCGGAGCGAAGCTGCGCCAGTCGGAATAGCAGATGATGGGGGCGCACTCGGTGGCTCCGTAGCCCACGGTGAAGGGGAAGCCTATGCGGTGCATGAAGCGCTCCACCTCCTGGTTGAACGCCGCGCCTCCCACTATTATCTCATAGAACGCCCCGCCGAAGGCTTGCACCACCTGCTGGCATATCCTCTGCTGCACCTTGCGGCTGATGACCGGCATGTTCATGAGAAGGCGCACGCGGCCGTTCTGTATCTTCGGGAACACGCGTTTGCGCATGATCTTCTCGATGACCAGGGGCACGGCTATTATGATGGCGGGCTTGACGTCGGCAAAGGCTTGGGCTATGATGGCGGGCGAGGGCACGCGGGTGAGGTAGAACACATGACAGCCGTGGAGAAACTCGAAGAGAAACTCAAAGGCCATGCCGTACATGTGGGCCATGGGGAGTATGCTTATGGTGTTGTCGCCGCGCTTGAGCGTGTTGCCCAAGACGCCTTCGGCGAAGTCGTAGTTGCTCCACAGGGCGCGGTAGGGTATCATCACTCCCTTTGAAAAGCCTGTGGTGCCGCTCGTGTAGTTTATCATGGCCAGCTCCTCGCCGCCGCTCTCGCGATAGTAGGCCACGTGCTCCTTGCGGAAATACTTGGGGTATTTGTGGCCGAACATCTCATTGAGGTGCTCTCGCGAGTAGGTGAGCTTGTCGGTGCGCGACACCATGAGCGAGTAGTCGGGAATGTTGATTATGCCCTCGAGCGTGGGCATGCGCGTGGGGTCGATGATGGTTGACACCACATCGCCCACAAAGAGGAAGCGGGCTTCGCTGTGGTTCACAATGTTGTGTATCTGCTCGGCGGTGAACTCGTGGAGAATGGGCACGGCAATGGCGCCGTAGGTGAGCGTGGCTAAAAACGCCACCGCCCAGTTGGCGCAGTTGCGGCCGCAGAGCGCTATCTTGTCGCCGCGCTCCACCCCACCGTTCTCAAACATGATGTGGAGCTTCTCTATCTTGCGCGCCACGTCGTGATATTGCAGCGTAGCTCCCTTGTAGTCGGTGAGCGCGTCCAAATCCCAGTTGTCGGTGATGCACTTCTCTATGAGCGCATTAAGACTCGGTATTTCCATAGTTGCAGAAGTTATGGTCTGTTTTCAGTGTTGACACTGTACAAGTATCTCTTTATGCTCTTCTTTGGAGTCTTCTCAAACTCTGCCTCGTGCAGCCGTATGGCCGACAGGCGGCAGTAGGCAGGCAGCAGGGTGTTGAGCTCCTGCCGGTTCTGCTCCATTATGTTCTCGAGGTCTTCGGTGGTGAACCCCATGCTGGCGGCTTCGTCGCAGTCGGGGTGTACGAGCGCCACGAGCCGTTCGCCGTCCTGCACTACTATGCTCTCGCCCACCATGGTCATGGAGTTGAGCTTGTCTTCAATCTCTTCTGGATAGACGTTCTGCCCGTTGGCTCCCAAGAGCATGTTTTTTATGCGGCCCTTTATGAACACGTGGCCGTCGGCACTCATGGTGCCAAGGTCGCCGGTGTGGTACCAGCCGTCCTCGTCGAGCACACTGCGTGTGGCCTCCTCGTTCTTGTAGTAGCCCAGCATGACGTTCATGCCGCGGGCCACTATCTCTCCCGGCACGTTCTCCGGGTCTTGGCTGAGTATTTTCACCTCCATGTGGTCAACGGGCAAGCCGCAACAGCCCGGCACGAAGTCGCGCCAGTCGCAGTAGGCTATCAGTGGGGCGCACTCGGTGGCTCCATAGCCCACGGTGATGGGGAAGTCTATGCTCTTGAGAAACGTCTCTACCTCTTGGTTGAGGGGAGCTCCGCCAACTATCACCTCATAGGCGTTGCCACCGAACACGGCCTGCACTTGTTCGCAAATCCTCTGCCGCACCTTCTTGCTTATCACCGGCATGTTGAGAAAAAGGCGCATGCGGTTGTTCTGTATCTTCGGGAACACGCCCTTGCGTATTATCTTTTCAACCACGAGCGGCACCGAGATTACTATAGCGGGCTTCACATCGGCGAAGGCCTGCGCTATGACGGCCGGCGACGGCAGACGGGTGAGGAAGTGGATGTGGCATCCGTGGCAAAAGGAGAAAAGAAACTCCACGGCCATGCCGTACATGTGGGCCATGGGGAGTATGCTCAGTATCTTGCTGCCGGGCTTCACGTGCTTGCCCAGCTTGTCCAGGCAGAAGTCAACATTGCCCCAAACGGCGCGGTAGGGCAGCATGACGCCCTTTGAAAAGCCTGTGGTGCCGCTTGTGTAGTTGATGAGGGCAAGCTCTTCGCCGCTTTGCTCCTTATAGTAATTGACATGATTGGCGCGGAACGCCTTGGGAAACTTGCGGCCGAAGAGCTCGTTGAGGTGCTCTCGGGCGTAGGTGAGCTTCTCGGAGCGTGAAACGAGAAGCGAATAGTCGGGTATGTTGACAATGCCTTCAAGGGTGGGCATGGCGTCGGGCTCGATGGTCTTCACCACTACGTCGCCCACGAAGAGCAACTTCGACTCACTGTGGTTCACAATGTTGTGTATCTGTTCAGCATTGAACTCATGCAGCACTGGCACTGCCACAGCTCCATAGGCCAAGGTGGCAAAGAACACTACCGCCCAGTTGGCGCTGTTGCGTCCGCATATGGCTATACGGTCGCCCCGCACCACGCCGCTGTTATCAAACAGTATGTGAAGCTTCTCTATCTTTCTTGCTACATCGTGGTATTGGAGGGTTATGCCCTTGTAGTCGGTTAGGGCGTCCTTGTCCCAGTTTTCCACTATGCTTTTCTCTATGTAGGAGTTGAAGCTGACGAACTTTTCCATTGCACAAAATTGGTAACAGTGTGCAAAGGTAAGCCTTTTACTGCACAAAACCAAATAATCTGTGCATTTAATACCAAGGCAAAAGATAAATAAAGGGCAAGTGGATGGTAGTGTCCATGCCAGTTGCCCTTCGTAACTGACCCTTAGCTATGCCAAGTTTTCCATAATAGCCTCAACAATTTGACTGTTTGTGAGGCAGTTCTCGCGCAATAGTTGCTCTGCGTCGTAGCGGTCGTAGAGCGCCTTCTCCACACCAAAGCAGAGAGTCTTTACCCTGGAATTGCCATAGAAGCGGGCAATGCGCTCACCGAAGCCTCCGTCTATACAACCGTCTTCTATGGTGGCTACAATGCTGTGGGTGTCTTTCAGAGCCTCGAGTGTGTCGGTGTCTATGCCCGAAAGGTAGCGGGGGTTTATCAGCGTGGCCTCTATGCCTTTTGCTCTCAGACTGTCGGCCACGGCCGTTCCCTTCTCGAAGAAGTCGCCTGCGGCAATGATGGCCACTTGGCTACCATGGCGTAGGGTCTTGAATGTGTTGAGGCGTGAGTAATCGTCGTCAACAGGTTCGCTGGCGTGCAGCACATTACATTCAGGCACACGTATGGCCACGGGATGGTCGGTTTGCCTTATGGCCCAACGCTCCATGGCTATGAGCTCCTCATAGGTCGTGGGTGCGAGATACACAAGGTTGGGGATGTGGCTGAGCATTGGAATGTCGAAGAAGCAGATGTGGGTGAAGTCGTTCATGCCGTAAATGGACGAGCCGATGACGTTGATGACCGCAGGGTTGCCGTTCACACACAAGTCTTGAGCCAGTTGGTCGTAGGTGCGCTGAAAGAATGTGGCATATGTGCTGAACACAGGTCTCATGCCTCCCTTGGCCAGCCCCGAAGCCAGAGCCACGGCCTCCTCTTCGGCTATACCTACATCCATAAACTGGGCTCCTGCTTCTTGACGCTCCTTAGGACCGAAGCCTACAGCGGCGGGCACGGCAGCGGCAATGCACACCAGTTTGGGGTCGCACTTTATCTCCTCGCGCAGCCATTTGCCGAGCAGAGCGGGCATGTATTCGCTGTGTGGCGTGGGTTTCGGCTCGCCTGTGGCCACGTCGAAGGGCATGCTCCAGTGCCACTTCTCCTTTTGCTGCACGGCAGGGGCATAGCCATGTCCCTTTTCTGTGTGTATGTGTACAACTGTGGGATGTTGGGTGCCTTTCACGCTGTTGAAGGCTTCCACCAATGTCCCTATGTCGTTGCCTTCTTCCACGTAGAGGTAATCGAGCCCCATGGCCTTGAAGAAGTTCAGCTCTGCCTTGCCGTGTGTTTGGCGCAGCAGCGCAAGGTTCTTGTATATGCCTCCGTGATTCTCGGCTATGCTCATCTCGTTGTCGTTCATCACTATTATTATGCCAGTGCCAAGTTCTGCAGCCATGTCCAGGCCCTCAAACGCCTCTCCACCGCTAAGACTTCCATCGCCTATGAGCGCAATGATGTTCTCGTGGGTGCCGCGCATGTCGCGTGCTTTCTGCAACCCTGTGGCCAAGGCGACCGACGTGGAGGTGTGCCCAATCTCAAACTGGTCATACACGGGCGACTCCAACGGACTGCTGTAGCCCGAAATGTCGTTTATGCGACTTGTCTCTGTAAACCCGAAGGCTCGGCCTGTAAGCATCTTGTAAGGGTAAGACTGGTGTGAAACGTCGAACACTATCTTGTCGTCAGGGAAGTCAAACACTCGGCACAGAGCAATTGTGGCTTCGGTCACGCCAAGGTTTGGCCCTACATGACCTCCATGGGTGCTTACGCGATTGAGTATACCTTGGCGTATTTCTTTAGCCAATATCTCCAGTTGACTGATTTCCAAACTCTTTGTGTCGCTTGGTTTGCTGAATTTCTCTATATACATGTCTTGTTCCTTTCTTTATGGACTTTCGTTCAATTCCTATTCTATGTCTTCTAAGCAATTCGCGGTGCAAAGGTATGGAGTTTTGCCGATTATGCCTTTACCTTTATTACGGATAATGATAGATGAATTACGCTTTGTGCCATTTGTCCACTACTCATC
>CAVHDN010000172.1:0-5122 GCA_963634315.1 Flexilinea sp.
GTCTAATATATGTTATATAATGTGTGCATAGTATTTGTGATTATGACAATGGAATTCATCATTCGTTTGTTTGTTGCCGCATTATTGGGCGGCGTTATCGGTTTGGAGCGTAATTACCGTGCTAAAGAAGCAGGTCTGCGGACACATTTCCTTGTGGCTTTGGGCAGTGCTTTGTTCATGATAGTCTCACAACACGGCTTTAGCGTAGAGTTGGAAGAGATAGGCAATTTGCGTTGGGACGCCTCACGCATTGCCTCGCAAGTAGTTACGGGCATCGGGTTCATTGGAGCTGGGACTATAATATTCCAGAAGCACGTAGTGAGAGGGCTCACCACTGCCGCAGGGCTTTGGGTTACATCTGCCATAGGACTCACATGCGGTTCAGGTATGTACGCAGAAGCCATTGCCTCAACAGTGCTTGTGTTACTCTGTCTTGAAGCCTTAAGTTTCATCTTGCTACGTTTTGGCTCGAAAAGTGTTTCGTTGACATTCACTTCAAGGAGCAAAGAAAAGATTATGGAGACCCTGAAGCAATTGCACCGCGACAGAATAGACATAAGCAACTACAGCCTGAAGGAGCAAAACACCCCAGAAGGCAAGACACTGGTCATGTACTTAGAGATAAAGATAAAGCGGAAAGACTACGAAAGAAAGACGCTTGAACTTATGAGCAAGATGGATGATGTAGATATCGAAGCCATTGAGTGATGGGCGATTTCCGCGAGTCGCCAACCTCGCACTTGCATTGAAATGGGAAGAAGCTCAAAGGATCATTCACCTATATAGTCAACATATTCACCCTCGTTCGAATCGAAGATTTTCCTTTGGGCAGTTTCTTCCGTACGCATATCAATCACGACATTGTCTCTGTGCTTTCCGCATGTCCGCTTTGTTTCCGCCGAATTCCCATCTCCCGCCGAACCGCCATGCATCTTGAATCCCGCACGACCACCTAAGAGAGAGTCCAAATGCAGCACTCTCAAGACCTTAAACACGAAAGCAGCCGCCACGACGAACAGGACGACAAGAAGCACTCCACCAAGTAAAAGCAAGAAAATCAATCCGTTCAATATCATTGGACAGAATTATTTCTTTTGGAGATTGTTGATGCAAACGGCATAAATGACATAGAATGCTATGACAGAGGCAAAGCCTGAAAGACGCAAAACGGCAAGAAGTAGCGCACTCACTACTATAAAGATGTAGCGGACCTCATTGCCACTCCACCCCCAATGCTTGAACTTGAGCGAGAACATGGGCAGTTCCGCCACAAGAAGCCAACAAGACAGCACCACCATCGCCATGACACATAGCGACATATAAGGCGAACAAGAGATAAAGTTTTCAGCCCCAACGATGAGCGAAGCCCAAAACAAGGCGTTGGCAGGTGTGGGAAGTCCTATGAAAGAAGAAGTCTGACGCTCGTCAAGATTGAACTTTGCGAGTCGCAATGCCGAGAATGCCGCCATCAGGAAAGCCCAATAAGGCACAATTGCACCTACAGGCAACAAGAACGAGGGCAATTCCAATGTGGAAAGCAGAGTGAACACCATTGCCGAAGGAGCCACTCCAAACGTCACGCAGTCGGCCAAAGAGTCCAACTCTTTGCCTATTGGCGATGAAACGCCCAGCAAGCGTGCGCTCATGCCATCGAAGAAGTCGAACACCGCACCTATCACAATGAAGAGGAAAGCCCATTCGTACATGCCCGAAAAAGCATGGGTCGCAGCTATGCAGCCCGACACAAGGTTTCCACAGGTCAACGTGTTCGGAACATTCCGCGTTATAAAGTTTGCCATTAAGCCTCTACTTGTTTCAATTTTGCAATGACAGTTTGGTCGCCAGTGGTGCTTTGCCCCATTTTCACACATATCTCAGTGCCCAAAGGCAGATAAACATCAACGCGCGACCCAAGTTTTATGAAGCCCAAGTGCTCATCGATGTAGCACTCTTCGCCCTCTTTAGCATAAGTCACAATGCGCCTTGCCATGGCACCAGCTATTTGCCGACACAGAATGTCCTCGCCCTCCGGAGTGGTGATCATCACATCGGCCCGCTCGTTCTCCTCGCTTGCCTTCGGCAGCCATGCCTTGTGGTAATTGCCGTTTTGGTGGTACACAAACTTCACCTTGCCGTCAACGGGAAACCAATTGGCATGCACGTTGAACAAGCTCATGAATATAGACACCATGATGCGGCGGTCATGGAAATAAACATCCTCATCCACCTCTTCTATCACTACAATCCTTCCATCTGCCGGAGCCACTACAACTCTCTCGGTGTCACCATTATAGTAGCGTATAGGACAGCGGTAGAAGTTCAAAACGATTGCCCACAATGAGCCAAACACTGCAACAAAAATCCAAAAGGGAAACTTAGTGTCGAAGAAATGCCACAAGAGCGCAGCCAATATGACCACCCCACACAAGCTATACAGCAGAGTGTCGGTGCCCTCACGGTGTATTCTTATCTTTTTCAGTTTTTTTATTCTTCTACCCATTATGGTTGTCTTAGTATTATGGCGAGTTCTAAAAAGTCCTTGCAGCATCCATTGGCCCGAAAACCATACATACACGGCACATATCGCCCCACTACGCCAACTGCCTATTCAGGCCGAGAAGTCACAGAGGCACGAAGGCCGAATGCTATCCACATGACAAGAGGCCGAATCACGAGACGTAAACCACATATATACGACAGTTAAACGGCATAGTTAGTAGAGCCAAATGGCATGTTTCGAGCGGGAAGTCCAAAGCCACACCGCCAAACTTGCGTGCAAAGGTACACTTTTTCCGCCTATTAGCAATGTTGTCCGAAATATTTTTGGTCGTATAGCTCGCTTTGCTTGGCCGTTTCAAGGATTAAGCGTAACTTTACACCTCAAAATCAAAAGGAAACAAACAAAAGGGAGACAAACTCGATGCAAGACTTCATACACCTCCACGTACACACTTACTACTCCATACTCGACGGCCAATCGAGCATATCAAGACTGGTTGACAAAGCCATTGCCAACGGCATGAAAGGCATGGCCATCACCGACCACGGCAACATGTTCGGCGTGAAAGAGCTCTTTGACTATTGCAACAGCGTCAATAGCAAGCTTAAGAAAGAAGGGAAAGACCCATTCAAACCCATATTCGGCTGCGAGATGTATGTTGCCCATCACAAAAAAGAGCAAAAGGTAAAGGAGAACGGCGACATGGGAGGCTATCACCTCATTGTGTTGGCCAAGAACTACAAAGGCTACAAGAACCTTATAAAGCTCGTATCCAACGCATGGGTAGATGGTTTCTACAGTAAGCCGCGCACAGACCGTGAAGACCTTGAACGCTACCACGAAGACTTGATTGTCTGTTCTGCCTGCATTGCAGGCGAAGTGCCCGCAAAGATTCTCAAAGGCGACATAAAGGGTGCACGCGAGGCGGTGGAATGGTACAAGCGTGTGTTTGGCAACGACTATTACCTCGAGCTTCAGCGGCACGAAGTGAAAGACCCAACAGTAAAAGCCAACAGAGAGACATTCCCTTTGCAGCAGGAAGCCAACAAGGTGCTGGTGAAACTGGCCGAAGAATACGGTATAAAGTTGGTGTGCACCAACGATGCGCACTTCGTTGACCAGGAGAACGCAGAGGCCCACGACCACCTTCTCTGTCTGTCAACAGGCAAGAAGCTTGACGACCCAAGCCGAATGCTCTACTCAAAGCAAGAGTGGTTCAAGACCAGAGAGGAGATGAACGAGGTGTTTTTCGACCACCCCGAAGCTCTAAGCAACACACTTGAAGTGCTCGACAAGGTGGAGTTCTACGACATAGAGCACGCTCCCATCATGCCATTCTTCCCCATCCCCGAGTCGTTCGGCACCGAACAGCAGTGGCGTGAGCGATTTACAGAGGAGCAGCTCTTCAAGGAATTCACAAGCGATGAGAACGGAGAGAACCAGATACCGCGCGAAGATGGCGAGAAAAAGATAAAGAAGCTTGGCGGATATGACAAGCTTTACCGCATAAAGTTTGAGGCCGACTACCTGTCGATGCTTGCCTACGAGGGAGCGCAAAAGCGCTACCCCACCCCATTGTCCGATGAAGTCAAGGAGCGCATAAACTTTGAGTTGCACATAATGAAGACCATGGGTTTCCCCGGATACTTCCTCATTGTGCAAGACTTCATCAACTCCGCCCGCGACACTCTCGACGTGATGGTAGGTCCCGGCCGTGGCTCTGCGGCAGGCTCCGTTGTGGCCTACTGCCTCGGCATAACCAAGATAGACCCCATCAAATACGACCTTCTGTTTGAGCGTTTCCTCAACCCCGACCGTATTTCCTTGCCTGATATAGACACCGACTTCGACGACGATGGACGTGGACGTGTGCTCGAATGGGTGGAAGACAAGTACGGCCACGAGAACTGCGCCCACATCATAACCTTTGCCACCATGGCCACAAAGAACTCCATAAAGGACGTGGCAAGGGTTGAAGACTTGCCGATATCCAAGGCAAACGACCTGTGCAAGGCCATACCCGACAAACTCCCCGACGGCATGAAGATGAACCTCGTGAATGCAATAAAGTGCATACCCCAACTGCGCGCAGCCGAGGCCAGCACCGATGTGCAAGAGCGCAACACCATCACCTATGCCAAGATGCTTGAGGGCACGGTGCGCGGCACAGGCATACACGCCTGCGGCTTCATCATCTGCCGCGACCCTATCAGCGATTGGGTGCCCGTATCCACAGCCGACGACAAGGAAAATCCCGGTCACAAGCTCCATTGCACACAGTACGACGGTCATGTCATCGAGTCAACGGGACTGATAAAGATGGACTTCCTCGGTCTGAAGACACTCTCCATACTCAAGGAGGCCGTGGAGAACATACGCATAACCACTGGCCACGAGATAGACCTCGACACCATACCTATAGACGACAAGGACACCTACAAGCTCTATGCAGAGGGACGAACCATTGGCACCTTCCAGTTTGAGTCACCGGGCATGCAGAAATACCTGCGTGAACTGCAGCCCACGGTGTTTGAGGACATCATAGCCATGAACGCCCTCTACCGACCGGGACCTATGGACTACATCCCGTCGTTCATTGCACGCAAGAACGGTCGCGAGGAA
>CAVHDN010000173.1:0-5112 GCA_963634315.1 Flexilinea sp.
GATATTTTTTTGATTTGTTTTAGTAGATTAGTTTTTAAGTAGTTTGTTTTTGAAAGTCGGCTGTCGCGATGACAGCCGACTTTTCGCTTTCTTATGGTTGCTGTATATCGAAACCAAGTAAGGAGTCAACCCATTCCATATAGGTGAGTTCTAAAGATTAGCTTTATGATGGGAATTTATAGAACCCACCTTATATCCTTTCCACATGCTTCACACCCCTCACCGTCTCGAGCTTGCGCACGAGAGCCTTCAGGCGTGAGGTGTCCTCAAGCATCACCACGAGGTTACCGCTGAACAGTCCGTCGTGACTGTCTATGCTGATGCTCCTCAGCGTCAGTTTCTCCTCCTTACTTATTATGCTCGTCAGGTTGTTCACAATGCCTATGTCGTCGTTGCCTATCACGCGCAGGGTTATCTGATATTGCGAAGCCCCCTTGCCGCTCCACCGCGCCTTCACTATGCGGTAGCCAAAGCGGCGGCGCAGTTCCGGGGCGTTGGGACAGTCCTCACGGTGTATCTTTATGCCACCGTTGACACTCACGAAACCGAACACCGCATCACCATATATAGGATGACAGCAGTGGGCCAGTTGGTAGTCTATGCCCTTGAGGTTGCGGTCTATCACGAGCACATCGTCGTTGTGTTGGGCTATCTGGTCGTTCTCGTTGTTGAAGTTGTACTCCTCGGCACTGCGTGCAGGTCCCTCCAAGACGCCCTCCTCACGCGACTTCAGTTCAAGATACTTGTCGATGACCGTGTTCACGTCGAGCGTCCCGTCGGCTATCTTGCGGTAGAAGTCGCTCGTCTCCTTGAAGGCAAGCTTCTTTATGAGCTTCGCCATGATGGACTCCTCCAGCTCTATCTTGCGGTTCTTGAACTTCCGTTCAATCATCTCCTTGGCAAAAAGTCCCTCCTTGACCTGCGTCTCCTTCAGCGCCAAGCGTATCTTCGCCTTTGCCCTCGGCGACTTCACTATGTTGAGCCACTCCTGCTTGGGTTTCTGCGTGCTCGATGTCATTATCTCCACCTGGTCGCCACTGTGCAGCGGTTCGCGGAACGTCACAAGCTTACCGTTGATGCGCGCCCCCGTGCAACTGTTGCCTATCTTCGAGTGTATGTGATAGGCGAAGTCAAGCACCGTGGCCCCCTTGGGAAACTTGTAGAGGTCGCCCTTGGGAGTGAACACAAACACCTCGTCCTCATACAAGTCCATCTTGAACTGGTCCATCATCTGCGAGTCGTCGCTCGTCTCGAGTATGCTCCTGATGTTGTTGAGCCACTCGTCGAGTCCCGTCTCGCCCTTTATGCCCTTGTATCGCCAGTGGGCGGCCACGCCACGCTCCGCCACCTCGTCCATGCGCTCGGTGCGTATCTGCACCTCCACCCACTTCTTCTCAGGGCCGAGCACCGTGATGTGCAAGCTCTCGTAGCCATTGCTCTTGGGCACCGACAGCCAGTCGCGCAAGCGCTTAGGGTTGGGCTGGTACATGTCGGTCACTATCGAGTAGGCCTGCCAGCACTGCATCTTCTCCTTGTCCAGCGGCGCGTCTATTATGATGCGTATGGCAAACAAGTCGTATATGCCCTCAAAGCCACACTTCTGCTTCTTCATCTTCTGCCAGATGGAGTGTATGCTCTTGGTGCGTCCCTTCATGTGGAAGTGCAGCCCCGCCTCCTCCAGCTTCTCCGCTATAGGGGCGATGAACGCCTCAATGTAAGCGTCGCGCGAAGCCTTTGTGGCGTTGAGCTTATCCTTTATCATGTAGTAGGCGTCGTGCTCCATGTACTTGAGCGACAAGTCCTCCAGTTCGCTCTTGAGCTTGTATAGTCCGAGCTTGTGGGCCAGCGGCGCATACAGGTAGGCAGCCTCCTCGGCCACCCTCGCCTTGGCCGCCCCCTCGTTGTCGCGTATCTGTCGCATGAGGTTCACCCTGTCGGCAATCATTATGAGTATCACCCTCATGTCCTCGGCAAACGACAGGAGCAGGTTGCGGAAGTTCTCGCTCTCCACCACCGGCTTCTTGGCATACAGGTCGGCTATGCGCATGAGCCCGTGCAGTATGCGGGCCACCGACTCGCCGAACCTTTCCCTCACCTCGTCTATTGTGGCGAAGCCGTCGGCCACGCTGGGGTGCAGCAGTATGGCGAGCACGGCGTCGCGCTTCAGCCCTATCTCCTCCACCACTATGAGTGCCGTGCGGAAGCCCATGAGTATGGGGTTGAGTCCGAACACGTCGCGGTGCAGCTGTCCGTTGTCAATGGCTTGTTTGATGTGGTTGCGTATCTTTTCCTCATCGTCTGGCCGCAGCGAGGCTTCTATCTCGCCTTTGAGCTTTGTGTATATAGCCAGTGTCTCGTCTTTCTCGGCGGTGGTGAATGCAAAAGAGTTAGCCATGTCAGTTTCTGTTTTTATAGGTGGTTTGTTGTTGACGGCCATGTGCTGAGGCAGTGTCCTCGTGCACAACACTTGGCCGAGTGCAAAGTTAGTGCAAAAAAGTCGAGAAACAATAGTATTGTTGTTCTTCGTTTTTTTGCGTCGAGAAAACAAAAAGCCAAAGACCTGTGCGTCCCGTCGTGGGGCTGTTGGGTCTTTGGCTTTCAGCCTGCATCACTCATGCTCGGGCATGGATGATGCAGATTGGCTGAAGGCAGACGATCAATTATACTGGTAGCTCTTGATGATTGTGCCGTTCTCGTCGTCCATGCCCTGATACTTGGTGATGTTGACGTAGCCTGACCATGAAGGATGATTGGCACGATGCTTTTCGTACACCTTGTCGCATGCGGCTATTACCTCGCTGTCTTTAGAGCCTTTGATGTAGTCGCCTCCGATAGCATTCTTAATGGCTGTCGTGTAGTCGGTAGTAGCAAAGGCTGCCAAGATGGCATCACTGCCCTCACTGCTCATGCTGCCATAGACACGATAGTAAACAATGCTTGACGATTCGTCTTCTTCGCTATTACAAGCGGAAAAGGCTACACACGTGATTGTCATGCAGATTAAGGCAACTGCGGCCATCAGGTACTTTTTCATATTTTTTGTTTTGTTTCGTTGTGCCTGTTGTATTCGCATACCTTCAGGCGGTTATTAAAAAGTCTCTCCTTTCTTCCAGCTTGGCTGAAAATTGGCGGCAAAGGTATGAAAAATCGACAGAGCAAAACAAATTCGGAGCTTGAAATATTAAAATGCGCACACATTTCATAACACATGTCAATAAAACGTTTGAAAAAGCCATGACGCACAGCACTTTTGTTTGGCTAATGTTGGCTTGTTACGCCAAAAGTTAGTATTTTTGTTGCACTTTTATTGATGTGGGCCCTACCTATCCCACCGAAACACTTTAAAAACAAATATGGCTATGTTATCACAAGAAGACCTGAAGCAGATTGCCGCCAAAGGCATGACCGAAGAGCAAATCAACTCACAGCTGGAGCAGTTCAAGACCGGTTTCCCATTCCTTAAACTTGAGGCAGCCGCAGGCATAGGACGCGGCGTGCTGGCGCCCACCGACAGCGAGCGCGATGCCTACGTCAAGACATGGAACGACTACAAGTCGGCAGGACGCGTGGTGGTGAAGTTCGTGCCGGCCTCGGGTGCGGCCAGCCGCATGTTCAAGAACCTGTTCGCCTTTCTTGGCGCCGACTACAACGAGCCAACCACCGACTTCGAGAAGACATTCTTCTCAAGCATAGAGAAGTTCGCCTTCCACGAGGCTCTCAATGCCATGTGCCTCAAGAACGAGGGCAAGGCTGTGGCCGACCTCATGGCTTGCGGACAATATAAGACTGTGGTGGCCAATCTGCTTGAGGCTCGCGGTCTCAACTACGGTCAACTGCCCAAGGGCTTGTTGGAGTTCCACAAGTATGACGACGGCTCGCGCACGCCCATGGAGGAGCACCTTGTGGAGGGTGCGCTCTATGCAGCAAGCGGCGGCAAGGCCCATGTCCACTTCACGGTGAGCCATGAGCACATGCCTCTGTTCCGCTCCAAGGTGGAGGAGTGCGTGGCGAAGTATGCCGAGAAGTACGGCATAGCCTACGATGTGACCTTCTCCGAGCAGAAGCCGAGCACCGACACCATAGCGGCCAACCCCGACAACACTCCGTTCCGCAACGACGACGGCAGTCTGCTGTTCCGCCCGGGTGGTCACGGCGCGTTGATAGAGAACCTCAACGAGATTGATGCCGACGTAATCTTCATAAAGAACATAGACAATGTGGTGCCCGACCGCCTCAAGGCCGACACCGTGGAGTATAAGCAGGTGATAGCCGGCGTGCTCGTGGGCCTGCAGGCCAAGGCCTTCGGCTATCTGCGTCTGCTCGACACCGGCAGCTACTCACACGCACAGCTGGAGGAAATCATACGCTTCGTGCAGCAAGACCTGTGTTGCCGCAAGGCCGACATCAAGCACCTCGAGGATGCGGAGCTGGTCATCTATCTGCGCGGCAAGCTCAACCGCCCCATGCGTGTGTGCGGAGTGGTGCGCAATGTGGGCGAGCCTGGCGGAGGCCCGTTCCTCACCTACAACCAGGACGGCACCGTTAGTCTGCAGATTCTTGAGAGCAGCCAGATTGACAAGGACAACGAAGAGTACATGAAGATGTTCACCAACGGCACCCACTTCAACCCCGTTGACCTCGTGTGCGCCGTCAAGGACTATAAGGGTCAGCCGTTCGACTTGCCCAAATATGTGGATAAGTCCACGGGCTTCATAAGCAGCAAGAGCAAGAACGGCAAGGAGCTGAAGGCTCTGGAGCTGCCCGGACTATGGAACGGGTCGATGAGCAACTGGAACACGGTGTTCGTGGAGGTGCCTCTCACAACGTTCAATCCGGTGAAGACCGTCAACGACCTGTTGCGCGAGCAGCACCAATAACCTTGGCACGTGCTCTTTAGAAAAACCGAAACGCCCTGCCGCAAGCATCTTGTTTGCGGCAGGGTTTCTTTTTAGGCGGGTTCTCCACTTCCTACATAAACCCCACCACATCCCATGTTGAAGCCTTAGGTAGTAGGAGTATTTTGCCAAAATGCGACCCGAGGCGGAGCTATTACGCAGGCGCAGTGTAGTAGGTGCAGATTTCCAAGCTGCACCATTCGCTCATAAGGTCGCA
>CAVHDN010000174.1:0-5108 GCA_963634315.1 Flexilinea sp.
GAGCTGCAGTAGAGGCCAGATGGACCTGGACATGTACCGTCATCCCACGACACGCCAAAACATGGAGAGGCTTGTCTCGTTCGGCAACCATATAATAGAACCGCAGAGCGGTTTTCTCGCCAGTGGACTGGAAGGTAAGGGGCGCATGGAAGAGCCTGAGGCCATAGTGGATGTCCTTGACGACTTCTTTTCGGAGGAGGAAGGCGACCTCAGAGGCAAACGGATAATGGTGACGGCAGGTCCCACATACGAGAAGATAGATCCCGTGAGGTTCATCGGCAACTACTCAACGGGCAAGATGGGCTTTGCGCTTGCCGCCGAGTGCGCACGCCGCGGAGCCGACGTTACCCTCATTGCTGGCCCTGTGGCTCTGCCTACGCCCGACAAACGCATACATAGGATTGACGTGGAGAGTTGTGGACAAATGTGTGAAGCGGCCGTTGCGGCTTTCCCCCAGATGGATGCAGCCATACTGTGTGCGGCCGTTGCCGACTTCCGTCCCGACAATGTGGCGACCAACAAGATAAAACGCAGAGGCGACAATCTCATGCTTAGTCTTGTTCCTACCAACGACATTGCTGCCAAGCTTGGTCAAATGAAGCGTGAAGAGCAGCGGCTTGTAGGCTTTGCGCTTGAGACCAATGACGAGGTGGCCAACGCAGAGTCGAAGTTGGAGCGCAAGAACTTTGACTTCATCGTGCTCAACTCCTTGCGTAACGAAGGCACCTGCTTTCGTTCCGACCAAAACCAGATTAGCATAATAAGTCGCAAAGGCAAGAAAGACTTCCCGAAGAAGGCCAAAAGCGAGGTGGCGGAGGACGTTATAGGGGAACTTGCCGCAATAATATAAGGCTGGCCTATGAAGTTGACAAGAAGAGTGATAGTATTGGTCCAGCTGCTTGTGCTGTGCGTTTGCGCCCATTCGCAGGAGTTGCAAGCAACGATAAACGTGAACCATGGTAAGGTGGGTACAACTGATGTGGCTGTGTTTGACAACCTTGAACAGACGCTGAACCAGTTTGTCAACGAGCGGCAGTGGACCGACCTGCAGTTCCAAAAGAACGAGAGGATAGTGTGCAGCTTCAACATCACTATCAACAAGTATGACAAGACAACCAACACCTTCGAGTGTTCGGCCATGATACAAGCCAACAGGCCGGTATATAACTCCCAATACACAAGTACTCTCTACAACAATAGGGATGCCGACTTCAACTTTGAGTTTGCTCAATTCGACCAACTAAACTTCAATGAAGAGACTGTTGACAACCAGTTGACAGCCCTTTTTGCCTATTATGCTTACCTTATCATAGGGCTCGACCTCGACAGCTTCGCTCCCATGGGCGGCACAGACATACTGCAACGCTGCCTCAACTTGGTGAACAATGCCCAGAACCTTAACTTCACTGGTTGGAAAGCGTTTGAGACCAGCAAGAACCGCTTTGCCATAATCAACGACTATCTTGACGAAAGCATGAAGCCTTTCAGGCAGTTGCAGTACGATTACTATCGTCAAGGCCTCGACGAGATGGCCAACAATGTGGAACGCGGTCGTACAAACGTGACCACGGCCTTGGAGAGTGACCTAAAGAAGGCCCATGAGGACAAACCCTTGAGTCTGCTGCCGCAGATATGGACCGACTATAAACGCGATGAGCTTGCCAATATATATAAAGGTAAGGGCACGCAGAAGGAGAAGGAAACGGTTTATGACATCCTTTTCGGCATTAACGCATCGCAGAGCAACGCATGGAATAAAATCAAGGAATGAACGATGCTAAAGCAACTTTACATAAAGAACTTCACCCTTATCGACACTCTTGACATCAGCTTCAACCCCGGCTTCTCGGTCATAACCGGTGAGACTGGCGCAGGCAAGAGCATCATCCTTGGCGCTATCGGTCTGTTGCTGGGTCAGCGGGCCGACACAAAAGCCATAAAGAAAGACTGCTCCAAGTGTGTCATTGAAGCCCACTTCGACCTGTCAAGGTATGGCATGAAGGAATTCTTCGATTGCAACGACATAGAGTATGACGGTAGCGACTGCATCATAAGGCGCGAACTTGCCTCCTCAGGCAAGAGCCGGGCGTTCATCAACGACTCACCAGTGGCCTTGTCGCTACTCAAGGAGTTGGGGGAGAGGCTAATAGATGTGCACAGCCAGCACCAAAATCTGCTCATAGGAAAGCAAGACTTCCAATTGGATGTTGTTGATATCATAGCTGATGACGAGAAGCAAAAGGCTGTTTACGCCAACTGCTACGCCAAGTATCAGGATGTAAGCCGACGCCTCACCGAGCTTCAGTCGGCCATTGAGCGCGACAAAGCCAACGCCGACTTCCTGCAGTTTCAGTATGATGAACTTTGCAACGCCAACCTTGTAGAGGGCGAACAGGTGGAACTGGAGCGGCGCGCCGACGCCATGAGTCATGCAGAGGAGATAAAGAGTGCCCTTTATGAGACAGACAACCTGTTGTCGGCCGATGGAACAGGAGTGGTGGAGAGCTTGAAGACTGCTACTAACGCCTTGCGAGGCATCGGCAAGGTGTTACCCTCTGCAGAGGATATGGCCAACAGGATGGACAGCTGCTACATAGAGCTGAAGGATATCTCGCAGGAGATTGGTTCGCAGCTTGAGGACATCGACTTCAACCCCTCGGAACTTGACAGCCTGAACTCACGCCTTGACACCATCTATAGTCTGCAAAAGAAGTTCCATTGTGACACTGTCGAGGCTCTCATTTTCCACCGCGACGAGTTGGGAAGACAATTGTCGCACATAGAGAATAGCGGCGATGAACTGTCGGCTTTGCGTGATGAACTTGAACGTGTGCGCCAGGAGAGCCAAAAGCAGGCCGAAGCGTTGAGTACCATGCGGCGTAAGGCGGCCAAGGAGATTGAAAAGTCCTTGCTTGACAGGCTCCAACCGCTCGGCATGCCCAATGTGCGCTTTAAGGTGTCAATCGACAAAGGTGAGCTTTCGCCTACAGGCATTGACCATGTGGCTTTCCTGTTCAGCGCAAACACAAGTACCGCTCTACAGCCCGTGGCACAAGTGGCGTCAGGTGGCGAGGTGGCCCGAGTAATGCTTTCTCTGAAGGCCATGATAAGCGGTGCAGTGAAGTTGCCCACCATCATTTTCGATGAGATAGACACTGGTGTTAGTGGAAAGATAGCCGAGAAGATGGCGCAGATAATGCAACAGATGGGACAGGCCGACCGCCAAGTGATAAGCATAACCCACCTGCCACAGATAGCCGCCCTTGGCTCCACGCACTATAAAGTATATAAGGAAGAGACCGCCGACGGCACAACCAGTCGCATGGTAATGCTCAACGACGAGGAGCGTGTGAGGGAGATTGCCCAGATGCTCAGTGGAAGCGATGTGACTGAGGCGGCCATAAGCAATGCTAAAGAACTATTGAAGAAATGAGAAAACAAATACTTTTTACAACAGCAATACTGTTTGCGGCTTCCATGCAGCTCTTCGGCCAACAGCCCAAATGGGCGAAAAAGGTGGCCAAGTCTGCATTTGTCCTGAAGACATTCGACTCCGAGGGTGAGTTGAAGGGCAGTTCCAATGGCTTTTTCATAGGCACTGACGGTGAGGCTGTGGGCAGTTTCGCTCCCTTCCGTGGAGCCTCGCGCGCTGTGGCCATCGATGCCCAAGGCAAGGAAAAGGCCGTTGACTGCATCATTGGTGGCGACGACATGTACGACTTGTCCAAGTTCATGGTCACTGCCAAAGGCACAGAGCCTCTTACAGTTGCCTCTACATTGCCGTCGGTGGGCGATAAGGTCTGGCTTATGCCCTACGCCATGAAGAAGACCCCTGTGGGAATAATGGGCGTTGTGGCCAAGATAGAGAACGTGAAAGACAGCATAGCCTATTACACCTTGCGCCTTGTGGCTCCCATAGACGCTTCAGGCGCACCCATACTCAACGAGAATGGTGAGGTCATAGGCATACTCCAACGCCCCGCTACCGACAAGGACACCTTGAACTATGCGGCTGGAGTGAAGCTCGCCTCCGACATGAAAGCCACCGGACTGAGTCTCAATGACCGTGCCTTGAGACAGACAAAGGTGAAAAAGGCCCTGCCCTCCGAACTGGAACAGGCCATACTGACCATGTATATCGCTGCGCCGGCTCTCGACTCCGCCAGCTATGTCGCACTTGTGGAAGACTTCATCGGGAAGTTTCCCAAAGCTCCCGATGGCTATATCTACCGTGCACAGATAGCAACCGAGGCCGACAAGTTTGCCGAGGCGGCTGCCGACATGGACAAGGCCATTGACGTGGCTGACAAAAAGGATGTGGTGCACAACGAATACGCTAAGCTGATATATCAAAAGGAAATATACAAGAGCGACAAGCCCTATGCCGACTGGAGTCTTGACAAGGCCGCCGATGAGGCCGACAAGGCCTATGCCATAAGCCCCATGCCCGTCTATAAGGAATTGAAAGCCCGCATACGCTATGCCCAGAAACGCTACGATGAGGCTTATGGGCTCTATGCCGAACTGGCCAACACCAATCTGCGGAGTGCCGAACTGTTTTACAGTGCTTCTAAGTGCAAGGAGCGGCTTGGCGATTCTATAGCCATGGTGAACCTCCTCGACAGTGCAGTCAACACTTTCAACAAACCCTACCTGAAAGCAGCAGCGCCTTACCTCTTGGCGAGAGCACGCGCACTGGTGACCATTGGCAAGTATCGTGCGGCAGTGCTCGACTACAACGAATATGAAAAACTTTTGCTCACCGAACTTAGAGACGCCTTTTACTATGAGCGCGAACAGGCCGAACTTGAAGGGAAGCTCTTCCAACAGGCCATTGACGACTTGAAGAAGGCCATAGCCATCAATCCCAAGGCCGCCATCTACTACGCCGAGAAAGCGTTGGTAGAGATTAGGGTGGGAATGTTCGATGAGGCTGAGACCACAGCCCGGCAGTGCGTGGCCGTGGATGGACAGTTGAGCGACGGATATCTCTTCCTCGGCTATGCCCAATGTCTCAAGGGCGACAAAGCCAAGGGCGTGGACAACCTGCGCAAGGCCAAGGAGCTTGGCAATGGCCAGGCTGACGCTCTAATAGAAAAGTATGGAGC
>CAVHDN010000175.1:0-5090 GCA_963634315.1 Flexilinea sp.
GACACATTATATATATGTTACACAATTGGGCAAAGTCAGCATTCTGACCTAACATAAGACGTTTGGACATGGGAAAACCTCTAATAGTATATAAAGCAAGTGCGGGGAGCGGCAAAACGTTCACCTTGGCCACTGAATACATAAAGCTACTTGTGGAAAATCCTCAAAGCTATAAGTCTATACTCGCAGTGACCTTCACCAACAAGGCCACGGAAGAGATGAAAAGTCGCATACTAAGCCAACTATATGGCATTTGGAAGCAGCTTGATGACTCTGAAAGTTACATGAAGACCATATGCCAACAGCTGCAAGCTACGCCTGAATTTGTGAGTCAAAGGGCGGGTATAGCGCTCCACTTGCTCTTGCACAACTATAATCACTTCAACGTTGAGACCATTGACGCATTCTTCCAACGTGTACTCCGCAACTTGGCTCGCGAACTTGACCTCACACCCACCCTACGCATAGAGCTTGACAATAACGAAGTGGAGGAGTTCGCTGTAGATAGTCTTGTGGAAAGTCTTGGCAAAAGGTCGGAAGAGTTGGGGTGGATAATGCGCTACGTGTACGAAAAGATAGCCGACAACAACAGCTGGAACGTCATCGCCCCCATAAAACAGTTTGGCCAAACCATATTCAAAGACTATTACCGAGAAGTGGGCGGACAACTCATGGCTAAGATGGAGGACAAGGATTTCCTGGAAGACTTCATCAAACGATTAAAGACTGACAGGGACAAGGCTAAGAAAACGATGGAGAACTACGCCGACAAGTTCTTCAACATCTTGGAAAGTGAGGGTCTTGCGGTTGACGACCTTTCGAGAAAGAAAAGTGGAGTGGCGGGCTTCTTCATAAAGATAAAGCATGGAGTGTTTGACGGAAGCATCGAAAATACCTATGTGTTGGCCGCTGCAGACTCGTCGGAGGCATGGGCATCGAAGACAAACAAGAAACGCGAACAAATAATAGCCTTGGCCGAGGAGCGGCTGATGCCATTGTTGGCCGAGGCCCGCAAGGTGCGTGAACGACAATATTACACCTTCATGTCGTCGAGTCTTACCCTTAAGCATCTCTACAAACTGCGTCTGCTCGGAAGTATAGAGCGGAAGATAAGGGAAGTGAATGAAGACGCTAACCGCTTTCTGCTTGCTGACACACAGCACATTCTCCATTCGCTCATAGGAGAAAACGACTCTCCGTTCATATACGAGAAGATAGGCACTCGACTGGAACACATCATGATAGACGAGTTTCAGGACACGGGTACACTGCAATGGGCCAACTTCAAGACCCTCTTGCTTGAGTGCATGAGCCGAAGCGGAACATCCAATCTAATAGTGGGCGACGTTAAGCAGAGCATTTACCGATGGAGAGCGGGCGACTGGCGACTTCTCAACGGAATAAACACTCAGTTCACCCATCCGCAAAGTCAACTCGAAGTGCGCAACTTGGGTGTCAACTATCGTTCAAAACGCCATGTGGTGGAGTTCAACAATGCTTTTTTCGCAGAAGCCGCACAATTGGAGTATGATAATTTGGGCAATGGCAACGACAATGAGGCTGCACAATTGCTTCAAGCCTACAGCGACGTTCGGCAAGAGGTTCCCGATACGCGTGCCAATGAAGGTTATGTGAACATCAGCTTGTTGTCAAGCAAAAGCGATGAGAGTTGCATGTTTGAGAAGTTAGGCGACATAGTGGAGAACTTGATAGGTAAAGGTGTGGCTGCAAAGCGCATTGCCATATTGATAAGAACCAACAAGCACATACCCCTTATAGCAAGATACATGGCCGACAGGCTTCCTGACGTTCCTATAGTGTCGAATGAGGCTTTCAGACTTGATGCTTCATTGGCCGTGAACACCATCGTCATGGCCATGCGACTGCTAAACAACGAGAACGACTTGTTGGTAAAAGCGGCCTTGGTAAAGACATATCAGACCAAAATACTGAAGAAGGACTTACCCGACAGTGCAATCCTCACGGACAGTGACGCTTTTGACAGTCTGCTGCCGCCAGACTTCATCAAAAAACGCGGAGAACTTGTGCAGATGCCACTATACGACATGGCAGAAAGTCTCTATACCGTGTTCGACGTAGGAAGCATTGAGGGACAAAGTGCTTATATCTGCGCTTTCTTCGATAGACTTGGCAAGCTCGCAGAAGAGAGCTTCGCTGGAATAGACACGTTCCTTGAAGAGTGGGACGAGCACATAGGGTCGAAAACCATACAGAGTGACGATGTTGACGGCATTCGTCTCCTGTCAATACACAAGAGCAAGGGATTGGAGTTTGACAACGTCATCATTCCTTTCTGCGACTGGAAGATGGAGCAAGGGAGTGTGTTGTGGTGCAAGCCCGACCGAGAGCCCTATAACGAGTTGCCTCTTGTGCCTGTGGAATATAGTGGCAAGGCTCTCAAAGGCACTGTGTATGAGAAGGACTACAACCATGAGCATTTCCAAAACATGGTTGACAACCTCAACCTTCTCTATGTGGCGTTCACTAGAGCGAGCCATAACCTATATGTAATTGGAGTGAACAGGAAGTCGGGCTTCCGTTCCGATACAATTAAAAACGCATTGCCGAATGTAGCTAAAGAGCTGAAAGGCTCTGTCTTGTGCGATGAGGAAGATGAGGATGGTCCCATTTTATTTGAATATGGGCAACAGTTCATAGGCACAGACAGTGGTTCCGGCAAGGTCACAGCCAACGTGTTTCTACAACCTGTAGGCGACATAATGTTGAAAATGGAAACCTTTGTAACGAAGACGGAGTTCCGCCAAAGCAACAAAAGCCGCGATTTCATCGGAGATAATACCGATGAGGAGCAACAGAAGTATATAGACATGGGCAAGATACTGCACAAGGTGTTCTCTTCAATACGCACAACCGATGACATTGACGAGGCTTTGAGGCAGTTGGAAATGGACGGCTTGCTCTATAAAGACGGGAAATCGCATGACAAACTTATTGGGATGTTGGCCGAAAGGCTAAGAGACCAACGTGTGGCTGACTGGTTTTCCACTCGTTGGACGTTGTTCAACGAGTGTACCATTCTTACAAAAGACAAGCTAACGGGTAAGGTCATAGAGCGCAGGCCAGACCGTGTAATGTCAGATGGAGAACAAATGATAGTGGTTGACTTCAAGTTTGGTCAACCCAAGGAGGAATACAAATCGCAGGTGAGAGAATATATGTCATTATTGTCGGCTATGGGCTACAAGAACGTTAGCGGTTATTTATGGTTCGTTTACTCAAATAGAATAGAAAAAGTATGAAGACATTTCTCGAAAGTGTAGCAGAAGATATAATAAGGAAGTACGGTTACGACCTGTCGCGCCTTGTGGTGGTGTTCCCCAACAAACGTGCGTCACTCTTCCTTAACTCCATTCTCGCGGAGAGGGCTGAACGTCCCATTTGGTCGCCTATTTACATAACCATAAGTGACTTATACAGAAAACATTCGAACTTAATCGTTGGAGACCAACTTAAACTAATATGCGACCTGCATAAATGTTTTGTCGAGTGTACGGGAATAAACGAGACGCTCGACCATTTCTATGGATGGGGGCAAGTGCTGCTGGCCGACTTCGACGACATAGACAAGAACATGGCCGATGCCAGCAAGGTCTTCGCCAATTTAAGAGACCTTCACGAACTGGACGACCTTTCTTATCTCACAAAAGAACAGATAGACATTATTCGCAAGTTCTTCAGCAACTTCTCCGAAGAGCACAACTCCGAATTGAAGAAGCGCTTCCTTAGCCTTTGGAGCCACTTCTATGACATATACACAACATTCAACAAACAAATAGAAGCGGAGCGGGTGGCCTACGAAGGGGCACTATATAGAAAGGTCATTGCCGATGAGACCGTGGTGTTTGAGCACGAGAAGTACTTGTTTGTGGGATTTAACGTGCTGCAAAAGGTTGAGCAGAAACTGTTCAGCCGTCTGATGAAGGAAGGCAAAGCCGCTTTCTATTGGGATTTCGACCACTACTATATGGGCAAAGACGAACATTCCGACAACGAGGCGGGACATTATGTAACCGCCTATTTAAGGGATTTCCCCAACGAGTTAGACAACAGGTCTGGTATATATGACAATTTCAAGAAACACAAAGACATAACCTACATAGCCTCGCCTACGGAGACAGCCCAAGCACACTACATCAGTACGTGGCTAAAGGAACATGACAGAATTGCCGCGGGCAGACGCACCGCCATTGTCATGTGCAATGAAAAACTCCTAAAGACCGTTGTGCGATGCCTTCCAAACGACATAAACTCTGTCAACATAACCACGGGCTATCCCCTGGCTCTATCACCAATAAGTTCGTTGGTTGCAGCTTTGTTCAACTTGCGTCTATCTGGCTACATTCCCCATTCCGATAGGTATAGACTGAAGGCAGTACGGTCGGTGCTCACCAATCCGTATGTAGTTTATTTATCAGATAGTTGTGCAAATCTATTGAAGAAAATAACCAATCCGCCAATGTACTATGTTCCCGCCCAACAACTGTGCATTGACCAACCGACTTCGCTGCTTTTCGACACAACCATAAAGGACGATAGGCAAAGTGCATCGGAACGTATGACCGATTGGCTTGCAAACATTGTCAAGGCCATAGCCATTGGCGCTAACGAAGCTAACGCCAGCGACCCTCTGTTCCAAGAGTCGTTGTTCCGCATGTTTTTGATTATGAACAGGCTTAAATCGCTCTTTTCATCGGGCGACTTAAATGTAGATGTGCTCACTTTGCAGAGGCTTGTAAACCAAATAATACAGACGACGTCTGTGCCTTTCCATGGAGAACCGGCTGAGGGCTTGCAGATAATGGGCGTACTTGAAACGCGCAACCTTGATTTCGACCACGTTCTACTACTCTCCTGCAATGATGGAGACATGCCTAAAGGGGTCAATGACAGTTCTTTCATTCCGTATAACCTTAGGAAAGCCTACGAGTTGACCACGATAGACAACAAGGTGTCGATATACTCCTATTATTTTCATAGGCTCTTACAGCGTGCAAGTGACATAACCATTATGTACAACAACTCCACTGCCGACGGCAAGACGGGTGAAA
>CAVHDN010000176.1:0-5071 GCA_963634315.1 Flexilinea sp.
GTTCTGTCGTGTTTCCTGCATATGATTGTTTGCGTTTTGTTTGCCACAAAGTTAGTGCAATTAGCCCGAACGGCAAAGGAAAAGCCGCCAAAGATGACGTATAGCCACGGTAAAGCATAGCTTTAGACGTGCTACACAATAGCTTCAGACTCGCTAAACCATATGTTTAGCCGCGGTGAAGATGGTGTATAGCCATGCCAAAGGCTAGAGTCCTTGTCAACACACCGTAGCACCTTAGATGGTCTATAGATGAGTGAACGGCCGCTTTTGTGGGGACAAATAGATTAACAATATATAAAAAATAACCATTTTACTTCAGCCAACACCATTATATCACTATCTTTGCATAGCAGACAAAAGGCCTAAGCCTGTGACGCTGACATTATCCATACTAATTTAAATACAAACATGCAAAGGAGAAACTTTTTCTTTCTTTCAGCGGCTTCTGTGCTGCTGTTTTCTTCGTGCTCTTCCAAGTTGGGAGCACTTTCGTCGGACAACTTCAGCGTTGTCCCCAATCCGTTAGAGTCTCATGCAGGACAGGTCTCGGCCACAATTAATGGAACGTTCCCTGAGAAGTATCTTAAGAAAAAGGCCGTGGTGACGGTAACGCCAGAGCTGCGCTATGGCGACGGCCAAGTGGCACGCGGAACCAGTGCAACGTTCCAAGGCGAGAAAGTGGAAGGAAATGACCAGACCATATCCTACTTGACAGGAGGACACTACACCATGAAGAGCAACTTCAACTATGTGCCCGAAATGCACACGAGCGAGTTGTATCTCACATTCGACGCCAAGGTGGGCAACAAGCAGAAGGATGTGCCCGCAGTGAAGGTGGCCGACGGTGTAATTGCCACGTCGGAACTGGCCGGACAGACGCTGAAGAGCGCACAGGCTTGCACTGCACCCGACGCATTCCAGCGCGTGACGGAGCAGAAGCAGGAGGCCAATATCAAGTTCCTCATACAGCAGGCCACACTCCGCAAGAGCGAACTGAAGAACAACTCCGTAACAGAATTTGTGGATTTGCTCAAGAAAATCAATGCCGACAAGGAGGGTCTGAACCTCTCTTCTATCGAAGTGGCTTCGTTTGCTTCTCCTGATGGTGGTGAGGAGCTTAACGACAAATTGGCAAATCAACGCAAGAACAACACAGAGAAATATGTGAACCAACAGCTTAAGGCTACTAAGAACACGGGCGCAGAGGTTGAGACGAAATATACCGCACAAGACTGGGACGGTTTCCAAGAGCTCGTGAAGGCTTCGGACATACAGGACAAGGACGTGATACTGCGCGTTCTCTCCATGTACAAGGATCCCGAAGAGCGTGAGCAACAGATAAAGAACCTCAGCTCGGCGTTCCGCGAACTGGCCGACGGCATTCTGCCGCAGTTGCGCCGTTCACGCATGACCATCAACTACGAGGTGATAGGCCGCGACGACGACCAGATAAACGCACAACTCAAGGAGGATGCATCAAAGCTTAGCGTGGAGGAGATGCTCTATGCAGCCACTCTGACCGACAACGCCGATGAGCAGGCTTCTATTTACAAGAAAACTACAGAGGTCTATCCCAACGACTGCAGGGCCTACAACAATCTCGCAACTTTAGAGTATGCCAAGGGCAACTACGACGATGCCAAGCAGTATGCACAGAAGGCCCTCAGCATCAATGGCAATAGCGGTGAGGCCAATGCTAACATGGGCTTGCTCGCACTGCAATCCGGTGACGTGAACACTGCAGAGAACTACATTGCAAAGGCGGGCAATGCCAATGGCGTGGCTGAAGTGCTGGGCAACCTGCACCTCGCACAGGGCAAATATGCACAGGCCGAGCAGGATCTCTCCAACGTGAACAGCAACAGTGCCGCACTCGCACAGATAATGAACAAGAACTACGCAGCTGCTGCCAAGACTCTTAGCAACGTGAAGAACAGCGACGCCACCACCGACTACCTCAAGGCAGTGCTCGCTGCACGCCAGGGCAACAACTCAGACGCAGCCACAGCTCTGCGCAATGCGATAAGCAAGGACTCTTCGTATGCCAAGTATGCCGCTGAAGACCTTGAGTTGTCGAAGGTAAGCAAGTGATCATTCAAAAATATTCAGGCAAAATGATGAATGGGGGATGGACATTGGGGCGCGTCCAAATGGCGGCTGTGGCAAAGTTCGTTCGCAGCTTTGTGGGCGCACTGCCGGCTGCATTGAGACTGCCGCAGGCTCTGTTGCCCGTCTCCCATTTGTCGTTTCGTTCTGTAAGTATGGCGCTGTGTGGCACACTTCCCTTTCTCGTTTCGTGTGGCACACGAAGTGGACAGTTCAAGATTGAGGGCCGTTTCCACAACCTCAATCGTGGGGAGTTTTATATTTACAGCCCTGATTTGGAGTCCAATGGACTTGACACCATTAAGGTTAGTGACGGTAGGTTCTCTTACATCGTACCATTGGAAGGCAAGGCCACATTCATCATTCTGTTCCCCAACTTTTCCGAGCAAGCCGTCTTCGGTGAGTCGGGAGCCAAGGTAAGCATTAACGGCGACGCATCCCACTTGAAGGAGATGGAGATTAAGGGCACTGACGATAACGAGTTGATGACGAAGTTCCGCACCAATGCCAACCGTCTGTCGCCGCCGGAGGAGACCGAAGCGGCTGCCGCATTCATTAAGGAACACCCTGACTCGCCAGTGAGCCTGTATCTTTTGCAGAAATATTTCATACGGTCAGGACAGCCAGACTACCCGAAAGCCGCTTCCCTCTTGGTCTTGATGGCGGGTAAAGCGCCCGACAACGGACGGTTGAAGTCGCTGCAGAAACAAATCAACGCTCTAAAGGGAGCTGCCATAGGTGGTAGTGTGCCGACCTTTTCAGCACGTGACATCAACGGAAAGACGGCAAACAATAGTCTCTTAAAGGGCAAAGTGAACATCATAAACGTGTGGGCTTCGTGGAGCTACGACAGCCAGAACCTCCAACAAGCCATTGTGCGACTGAAGAAAAAACATGGTACGGACATTGCCGTCATGGGCATTTGCCTTGACGCACGTGTTCCCGACTGCCGCAAGATAATGGAGCGTGACTCTGTGAAGTGGCCTGTAGTGTGCGACGGTAAGATGTGGGACTCGCCGCTCGTGGGTCGTTTGGGCATGGGCAAGATGCCGTCTTCCATCATTTTCGATCGCAATGGCAAGGTCGTGGCACGCGACTTACGCTCACAAAGTTTTACTGACAAGGTGGAGACGTTGCTGAAATGACATTCTTTTCCTTTTATTCCTTTTTTTTGATACCATGTTAGTTAAGACTTACTGTGCAGCCGTCATCGGTCTTGAAGCAACTGTGGTAATGGTGGAGGTAAGCATTACGAGAGGCGTCATGTTCCATATGACGGGACTGCCCGACAATGCCGTACGCGAAAGCCATGACCGCATAGTTGCAGCCCTGCAAAACAACGGTTACAGGTTTCCTGTGGCCGACGTGACCGTCAACATGGCTCCGGCAGACATACGCAAGGAGGGGTCGGCCTACGACTTGCCGTTGGCCATAGCCATACTATCCGCTGACGGGAAGATGAATACCGACATGCTCAACCGCTACATGCTGATAGGAGAATTGGGCCTTGATGGCCGTCTGCAACCCGTACGCGGTGCTCTCCCCATAGCGATACGTGCCCGCGCAGAGCATTTCAAGGGACTTATAGTCCCACAACAGAACGTGCGCGAGGCGGCAGTGGTCAACAATCTTGATGTTTATGGCATGGAAAACATTGTGGATGTCATAAACTTCTTTAATGGAACACGCCCTTATGAACCATATAGGATAGACACTCGCAAGGAGTTCTACGACCATCAATGCAACTTCGATGCCGACTTTGCCGATGTCAAAGGGCAGGAAAGCGTCAAGCGTGCGCTGGAAGTAGCTGCCGCAGGAGGACACAATCTTGTAATGATAGGACCTCCAGGCAGTGGTAAGTCAATGATGGCCAAACGGTTGCCGTCCATTCTCCCACCTTTGTCGCTTGCCGAGAGCCTTGAAACCACACAAATACACAGTGTGGCAGGCAAACTTAGCCGTGACACATCGCTAATCTCGCAACGTCCATTCCGAGCTCCTCACCACACCATTTCCTCAGTTGCCCTTGTGGGCGGAGGCAACAACCCACAGCCCGGCGAGATTTCGCTTGCCCATAACGGCGTGTTGTTCTGCGATGAGCTGCCGGAGTTCAACCGCAGTGTGCTTGAAGTCATGCGCCAACCTCTCGAAGACCGGGTGATAACCATATCGAGAGCTAAATATTCTGTGCAGTATCCCTGCTCTTTCATGTTTGTTGCAAGCATGAATCCCTGTCCTTGTGGATATTATGGCGACCCGACCCACAAGTGCGTCTGTTCACCCGGACAGATACAGCGGTACATGAATAAAATAAGCGGTCCTCTTCTTGACCGTATCGATATACATTGTTCCTTTTCTCCATTGTCTTTTAAGGAAATATCTCAAAAAGAGCCCGGTGAGCCGAGTGCCAGCATTCGTGAGCGTGTCATCAAGGCCCGCGAAATACAGGAAAGGCGCTACAATGACATCAAGGGCATACACTGCAACGCACAGATGACCGAGCGCATGATCCACCAGTTTGCCGAGCCTGACGAGGCGGGCATTGAATTACTCCGCATGGCGATGGAGAAGCTCTCCCTCTCCGCCCGTGCCTACAGCCGTATCCTCAAAGTCGCCCGCACCATCGCCGACCTCGAAGGTTCGGACAACGTGCTCACGCAACACCTTGCAGAGGCCATCGGATACAGAACGCTCGACAGAGGCGACTGGGCAGAACGAGGGTTCTGATTTTTATTAGATAATAAAAATCTAAAGAGGTCTTCGTGTGCCTGAGACACGAAGTCATATGAAGACCGAGTTGTATGCCCTTGCGCGCATGTGCACATACTTATATTTGAAAATTTCGCGGCATTTTCTTTGCAACCATCTAGAAAACAGATAGATGTCTTTTTAAGAAGCATTCAAGGACAAAGATGCGAAAAACAGAATCAGCAAGAAATCAACAACAACTAGCCATCAGCAAAGT
>CAVHDN010000177.1:0-5067 GCA_963634315.1 Flexilinea sp.
TGATGTCGCCCACGGTCTTCGAGGTGTAGTAGTCCATCAGCCGCTTCATCTTGTCGTAGTAGGTGGCTATGGTGGTGCGGTCGCCATACTGTCGCCAAGAGCGGTAGGGCACAAGAATGGCCGCGCCTCCCCAGTTGGGGTCGTCGTCATATACCGCCATGAAGTGGGGCACCGTGCTGGGCACCCGTCCGTTGTCATACTGTGCGTCGAAGCAGTCGAGCACCACCTTTTGGAAGAACGTCTCCATGTCGTAGTTATACACGAGCGAGTTGTACATCTCGTTGGGCACATCGAGCCAACCGAGCTTCTCGCGCTGCGGACAGTCGGTAATGCTGTTGTAGAGCTGACTCTGTATGGCGTCGCGGCAGATGGTGTGAATGTCGTTGAGCAGTTGGTTGCTTGTGGTGAACGAGCCCACCTCATCCATGTTGCTGCGTATTCTCATGGCCGTGAAGTCGGAGGGCGATGGAGCTTTGTCGAGTCCTATGATTTGCAAATAACGGAAACCGTGGTACATGAACTCCGGGCCCCACTCCTCACCATCGTCGGTTCCGGCAAAGGTGTAGGTGTCGTAGGTGTCGGAAGCACCTGTGTAGTAGTTCTCCATGAACACCGACCCGTCGGCGTTGAGGCTCTCGCCCTCACGCAGGGTTATGGTCTGTCCGGCCTTTCCTTTCAAGCGGAAGCTATACTGTCCGGCGAAGTTGCGGCCGAAATCGACAACATAGAGATGATAGCCTCCGCTATAAACGCTCTTCACATCCACGGCCTTCCACTCCTCCACCACACGCAGAGGTTCGTAGGCTCTCGCCTTCAATTGGCCGAAGCCTGAAGCCTGACTGCTGGCAAACGTCGGGGTGGCCACGGTCTCTACCGGTGTCCACTTGCTCACATCGACATAAGCATCGTTTATGCCACTCACAGCGAGCCGAGCGTCGTAGTCCTCGCCGCCCCACCAGTTACTGCCCAGTGTGGGCGATGGTGTGGTGCGCCAGTCGCCGTTGGTGGCTATGATGTCGTGAGTGCCGTCGGCATAGTCTATGTGCAGCTCAGCCTTGATGGCCTTGGTGCCGCTGTTGCGTATCTCGCCCTTGGAGTAGCGTCCCGTGAGCACGTCGATGTTGAATATGCCGCCAGCCAGACGGGCTATGATGGTGTTGGCTCCCTCTTGCAGCAGAGGAGTCACGTCGTAGGTGGTGTAGAGCACGGTCTTCTCATATTCCGACTCGCCCGGTTCCAGCACGTTGTCGGTAACCGACTTGCCGTTGATGGACATGGTGAACACGCCAAGGCCGGAGGCATAGAGACGGGCGCGGCTTACGGTCTTTCCTTCCGCAAGGTTGAAGTTGCGTCCGAAGTATGGCACACGTATGCTGTTGTCCACAAACGATGGGGCTGCAGCATCGGTGGCGGTGTAGACCACAGTATAGTCGTTGGCCTGCGTGGCCGTCTGTATGGTGTAGGACGAAGGGAAGTTGGCGGCTTCGGTGCCACTCTTGGCCTTGTCGTCCTGACGCGGATAGAGCACAATGCGGCTCACCTGCATGGCTGCGCCGAGGTCGGCCTCTATCCACACGTGTTGGTCGGCCGAGCCAAACTGGTGGGTGGTGTAGCCAAGGGCTGTGCCGTTTATCACCCCGTCGTTGATGTAACTTAGGTTCCAAGACCCCACGGTCCAGGTGTCGCTTGCTTTGAATGTTGCCTTGCGCGCCACATTCTCTTCGCCGCTGTAAATCTTCATCTCGGCCAACTGTAGGAAGTAGTAGCGTGAGTCGGTGGAGGCGGGCAGTCCGAGTTTGGTGGCGTCAAGTTTGATGTAGCGGCAATTTGCGTTTATGGCTATCTCCACACTGGCGTTGCTGTTCTTAGGTGTTGCTATCCACTCTGCCGTCCATTCTGCGCCTGGCAGGAAAGCGGTGCCGAAGGTGCTGGTGCTTTCGGCCGACGACTGTCCGTCACGGTCATAGACGGTAAGGCTCCACTCATAGCTAGTGTGCGACTGCAGCGGCTCACCCTCGTAGCGTATCTGGTTTTGGCGTGCCGAGCTCACCTTGCCCGACTTCCACACGGGCGTGCCTGCGGCGGTGCGTACAGTAATCTCGTAGGCCGATTGTCTGAACGCCCGTTCGTCGCTTTGGGTCTCCCAACTGAACGTGGGCACTTCGGTGTCTATGCCCAACGGCGACTGAAGTCCGTTGACTTTTAGGTTGGTGGAATTGAAGTTGGCGTTTGCCGACAGTGCCGTGGCTGCGAGCAAAAGCATTGTTGTCAATCTCTTCATGTTATCTATTTAAGTTAGTTGCTCGATTATGGTGGCTGGATCATGGACCACGGCGCAAAAATAGACCATTTCATCGGCCTTTGCAACACGCAAAGACTGTTTGAAACAAAATTCGGCGTATTTGAATTGATTGTTGTCACGCTTCAGGCGTGTGGCCGCAATCCTCTGACGGATAAATGCCAAAATGCTCCTTGTAGCAACGGGCAAGGTAGGCGGAGTCTAAACCTACAAGTGCGGCGGTCTCCGACACATTGCGACCACTCTTGAGCAACGCTCGAGCACGCTCCAACCGCTTCAAGCGTATCCACTCGTTGGGCGACTGTCCCAATGTCTGTTTCATCCTCCTGTAGAGGGTGGAGGTGCTCATGCACATCTCTTGGGCAAGACTGTCGCGGTTGAGGCTCTCCAGACTGTTCATGCTGGCCACAGTCTCTTCCAAGCGGCGTATGAGGGCGTTGTCCTCGGCCAAGGATTGACTGTCGTTGGCCGGCGAAGCACTATTGTTGGTTGTTGAAAGATTGTCGTTGGCCGATGGGACTTCTTCAGTAGGGGAAGAACCTGCGAGGGCGGCGGCTTTTGTCTTGCGGAGCTGATGGCGACGCCAAAGAAAGACGCTAATGGCCGCAAGCAAGAGGAGAAACAGTGCTACCATCGTAATGCGAAAGAAAGACCAAGACGAGGACGGAAGTAGAGCAGATGTATCGGTGTTGCTCATCACGCCAATGTTACGGTTGCCGTACCACAGCATGCTCCCGTCTTGAAGCAGAGCCACAGCATGGATGTTGCCTTGCTGTTCGTTGTAAAGGCAGGGATAGATGGGGGTGAGGGTGGTACTGTCGAGGCGATATATGCCTCCAGGAGTGAAGCAAAGCAGACGGCCTTCGGCATCGTTGCCCAAGGCGTGGATGGTGGCGAGCATAGGCGACACACTGCTACTGTCAGCATCTTTGGGTATAATGGGGCGACCTGTCTCGTCTTGTCGTATGAGCAGTACGCCGCTTCCTGTGGTGCAGGCCATAGCGTTTGTCCCTGCAGGACAAAGATGCGCGAAGGCTCTACGGGGCCCAAAGGCTTTACTGTTGAGCCGATACAAGAGACGCAGATGCTTGTTGAACACGCCTATCTCTCCATTTGAACAGCTGCACCACAGTTGTCCCCAATGGTCGGTGGCCACGGCGAGCATGTAGTCTGACGAAAGTTTAAGCTCTTTGCTACTATAACAGTGGTAGCGGTTGGTTTTAGGTTCCACAACAAACAGCCCCTGTCCTGTGGCTACAGCCCCTCGTCCTTGCCATAGCGCAAGACCGTTGACGAAGATGCGTTTGCCACCGTTGGCATCGACAAGCGGTACGCTCTGGCAAGCGCCCGAGCGTGGGTTCCATCTGAACAAGCCTTTTTGGTATGTCCCAACCCACACGTCGTCAGCTGAAAGGGCCAATAGTGCAGTGATATTGTCTTGGATGGCCGAAGGCAAACGAAGCGTGAAGAACCAAGGCACATGATGGCGAGCCAAAAGCAAACCCTCTTCTTGGGTGCCTATCCAAAGGTGACCGTGGCTGTCGGTGTGGCTTATGGTCGCTCCCAACGAGGACGAAAGGTTGGCTGAAGCCATGTCCAATGGGTGAAGGCTGGGCTGTTGGGGATGATTGTAATAGTCGGAGACTGAGAGCGAGAGCAACCCCATGTCGCGTGTGGCTATCCAAAGACTGTCGCCCTGCAGTGAGAGGTGGTTCACCAATCCGCTTACGCCCTCCACTTCCACGGCCTTGCACCGCTTCATGTCAAACAGCGCCAGACCTTTCTCCGTGCCTAACCAGAGGTTGCCACGGTGGTCGCGCACTATCGTCCGCACACCGTCTTCGGCTGTGTATTGGTCTTTGAAACACTGAATGATGGGGTAGTTGCGGCAACGTTTGGTCTTGAGGTCAATGATGGTCAGACCGTGGTTGACGTGACCGACGGCCAACAAGCGTGAGACAGCAAGCCCCTCGGACGTTGAAGAAAGCACATGTTGACCTGTACCACCTAATGGAATGGCGCACCAACAAGAGTCGCAGGGCAGTTGTGGAAAGTTGGTATGGGAGAAGTGATAGAAAAACCCCACATGCTTGTCCATGCAGGTAAAACCGCCCATCCATGAGGTGAGCCAAAGGGCGCGGTCGCCGTCAGGTGTGATGCTCGTCACACTCGCGTCATACAGACTCTTGGATGGCTGTGCGCCTCCTTGCCTCCTTGCCGCCGTTCCTACAGGATAATGAACAAAAGTGTTGCTTCGGTAGTGGTAGGCATCGAGACCGTCGCCGCGTGTGGCTATCCACAGCACAGGCTCACGACGGTCGGCGTAAATCATATTGAGGTCGTTGGAAATGGGGTGTTTGTCGTCTGTCTTTGTCCCACTCCTCATTACGACAATACCCTTTTCCAGTGCATAAGGGTCGCGGAAAAGACACAAACCATTGTCAGTGCTCACCCACAGGCAGCCGTCAAGGTCCTCGTCTATGCCACGCACAAAGTTTGAAGATAGACCTTGTCCCGTGGTATAGGCGGACACTGTGGGCTTGAACTGGCCATGCACTACCATGGCGACAGCAAGCGGGATGAGCGAAAGACAGGCTCGCATGGTAGCGTCAGGGTAAACCCCTTACCGTCATCATTTCACTATGATGAGATAGTAGTTCTTCTTACCTCGTTGCACAAGCAGGTACTTGCCGTCGATGAGGTCGTCGGCGGTTACGGGACGGTCGAAAGCCGCGAGCTTCTCCTTGTTGAGCGACACGCCACCGCCC
>CAVHDN010000178.1:0-5041 GCA_963634315.1 Flexilinea sp.
TGCGACCCTGTGCGCTGAGGGTGCAGCTTGGAAATCTGCACCTACTACACTGCGCTTGAGTCAAGTGCGAGCCTTTAATCCGCCAAGTTTTTTGGCATTGTTTTTATTTTTGGCTACTTTTGCACGACACAAGGGCAAGCGCGAGGCGAGCGGCACACGCAGGCCAGAGAGCACCGCCACGCCCCTACCCCAAATACAGCTAAAGACAAAGCAATACATATGAACAAATGGCTCGAGACGTTAGGCAAGTACCTCATACTCATGGGACGCACATTCCAAAAGCCTGAACGCATGAGGATGTTCCTCAAGGAATATGTGAAAGAGATGGCCCAGCTGGGCGTGAACTCAATAGGCATAGTGCTGCTCATATCGTTTTTCATAGGAGCGGTGATATGCATACAGATGAAGCTCAACATACAGAGTCCGTGGATGCCCCACTGGGTGTCGGGTTACACCACCCGCGAGATACTCCTGCTGGAGTTCTCCTCGTCAATCATGTGCCTCATACTCGCCGGCAAGGTTGGCTCCAACATTGCCTCGGAGATAGGCACCATGAGAGTGACGCAGCAGATTGACGCCCTCGACATAATGGGCGTGAACTCCGCCTGCTACCTCATACTGCCCAAGATACTTGGCATGATAACCATCATGCCCTTTCTCGTAATCTTCAGTTCCGCCACAGGCATACTCGGAGCCTACGCCACGGCCTACATCGGCCAGGTGCTCAGTCCCGAAGACCTCACGCTCGGCTTGCAGCACGCCTTCAACCCCTGGTTTGTGTGGATGAGCATAATAAAGAGCCTGTTCTTCGCCTTCATCATATCGAGCGTGCCCTCCTACTTCGGCTACACGGTGGAAGGCGGTTCGGTGAACGTGGGCAAGGCGAGCACCAACGCCGTGGTGAGCAGCAGCGTGCTCATATTGTGCTCCGACGTTTTCCTCACACAACTGTTAAGCTAAAGCTATGGTCCAGACATCCTGAAGATGCTCTTCAGACATGCTAAAGCTATGCTTTAGACGCTCTAAAGCTATGGTTTAGGCTTCCTGAAGATCTGTCTCCAAAAACATCACCCTTAAACCCAAGACAAGCAGACACCTATGATAGAGATAAAGCATTTGTGCAAATCGTTTGACGACAAGGAAGTGCTCAAGGACATAAGCACCACGTTTGAGAACGGAAAGACCAACCTGATAATAGGCCAAAGCGGCTCGGGCAAGACCGTGCTGATGAAAAACCTAGTGGGACTGCTCACCCCCACGAGCGGCAACGTGCTCTACGACGGGCGCGACCTCGTGACCATGAGCAAGAAGGAGAAGATAATGCTGCGCCGCGAGATGGGCATGATATTCCAAAGCGCCGCGCTCTTCGACTCGCTGACGGTACTGGAAAACGTGATGTTCCCCCTCGACATGTTCTCCACGATGAACGTGCGCGACAGGGTGAAGCGCGCGCAGACGTGCCTGGACCGCGTGAACCTGATAGAAGCACAAAAGAAATATCCGGGCGAGATATCGGGAGGCATGCAGAAGCGTGTGGCCATAGCACGCGCCATAGCCCTCAACCCTCAATATCTCTTCTGCGACGAGCCCAACTCAGGCCTTGACCCCAAGACCTCGCTGGTGATTGACGACTTGCTGCACAGCATTACGCAGGAGTACAACATGACCACCATAATAAACACCCACGACATGAACTCTGTGATGGGCATCGGCGAGAACATCATCTTCATCTATCAAGGACAGAAAGAGTGGCAGGGCAACAGCGGCGAGATAATGAGTTCGACCAACGAACTGCTCACCGACTTCATCTTTGCCAGTGACCTGCTGAAGAAGATGAAAGAGACAGAGATGGAAAAGCTGTCGCACACGAAATAGAACAAAGGTTTCGCGCGGACTGTAGAAAGAAAACAAAGGCAAAGGGGCCTGAGGCTACTTGCAACGCTTGTACCAGTCGATGAGTGTGCCGCGCGGAGTGCCACGCCTCACAAGACTGTCGAGCACCACCTTAGCCTCACGTTTCCTGTTCAACAACAACATCACATCGACCTTCGACACCGCAAAATCGACATTGTCGGGAGCCATCCGCGTGGCTTCGGTCCAGTCGAACAGTGCGGCGGAATATTGTTTAAGGTCTTTCTCCAACCCAGCACGCGCCGCATAGGCCATTGCACTATCGGGGTGTTGCTCCACCAAACGGTTCATCTGGTTCATGGCATCGGCCTGTTTGCCGAGCGTCGTGAGCGTGTAAGCCAGTCCGAGACTCGCCTCGAAGTTGTGCGGAGCAAGTTTCAGAATGCTCTCATAGTCGCTCCGCGCCTGTTCGTGACGCCGCAGATTGTTGTTGGCGAACGCCCGGAAATAGAGCGCCGACAGGTTTTCGGGGTTTTGCAGAAGTATGTCGGTATATTCGTTGATGGCATACTCCCACTGCTGCAGTTGCATGTTTATGGCCGCCTTGCGCAACCGCAAGTCAACGGAGTTGGGCGACAGTTCTATCTCGTGGTTGAGCGTCTCGAGCGAGTCTCTCCACTCCTTAGAACTTTGCGCGGCCGCAGTCGTGGTGCAGAGCAAAACCAAGAAAAAGAAGAAATGGCGGTGCAACATGAGTTTTTACTGTAGGAGTCTCTGTTGGTCTATAAAAGGCGAAGTGCCGGCCGCACGCCCATGCCTCCCCAAGGAGCGCACTAGGGGCAATGTAGCCGGCACTCTTATCGCCTTGATTATTTATTGCGGATGTAGTCAACAATCCACTGTCCCACCTCGCAAGTGCCATAGCTCTGGCCACCTTCCACCTGAATCTCAGGCGTGCGCACGTTGGCATCGAGCGAAGCATCGACAGCCTCACGCACGAGCTTGCCCTCGTCCTTGAGTCCGAAGTGCTCCAAGAGCATGGCCACAGAGAGTATCTGCGCCAAGGGGTTGGCCAGGTTCTTGCCTGCAGCCTGCGGCCATGAGCCGTGCACAGGCTCAAACACCGGTGTGCTCTCGCCAGTGGAAGCCGAAGGCAGAAGGCCCATAGAGCCAGATATGCAACTGCCCTCGTCGGTGAGTATGTCGCCAAAGGTGTTTTCGGTCACCATCACATCAAAGAACGTAGGCTCCGAAATCATGCGCATGGAAGCATTGTCCACAAACATGTAGTCAACCTTAACGTCGGGGAATTGAGGTTCCATCTCCTTGGCAATCTGCCTCCAGAGACGACTCGACGCAAGCACGTTGGCCTTGTCAACCACAGTGAGATGGTTGTGACGGCGACGGGCATACTCGAAGCCCACACGCAGTATGCGCTCTATCTCCGGGCGCGTGTAGTAGTTGGTGTCGTAGGCCTTGTCGTTGTCCTGATATTTCTCGCCGAAGTACATGCCACCCGTCAACTCACGAATGCACACGAAGTCGGCTCCCGCCACAAGGTCCTCGCGGAGCGGCGACTTGTGCAGAAGGCACTTGAACGTCTGCACAGGACGGATGTTGGCATACAGGCCCAGACGCTTGCGCATGGCGAGCAAGCCCTGCTCAGGGCGCACCTTTGCCGTAGGGTCGTTGTCGAACTTCGGGTCGCCCACAGCCGCAAAGAGCACCGCATCGGCATCCTTGCATGTCTGGTAGGTGCTCTCCGGGAACGGGTCGCCCACAGCGTCGATGGCATGTGCACCGCAAATGGCCTCGGTGTAGCTGAACTCATGTCCGAAGCGGTTGGCCACAGCGTCCATCACGGCCACACCCTGCTTCATTATCTCCGGGCCTATACCATCGCCCGGCAATACTGCAATCTTAAGTTTCATAGTTGTATTTCTTTCTGTTTTCTAATTATTCTGTACTCTGTTTCTACTTGTTCTGTTATTCTATTCCCCCTCATTACACCTGTGGTCTGCCCTCCGCCTCCTCAATGATGTTGAGCATCTTGAACGTAGCCTTTATGGCAGCCTCAGTCTGGTCGGCATCCAGTCCGCGCGTGCGCAGCAGCTTGTCGCCATTGCGCCATGTGATGACCGTCTGCACCAAAGCGTCGGTACGTCCTCCTGGCGGTATCGACACGGCATAGTTGGCAAGGATGGGGAAGGTGCGTCCAAGCGACTCACTGTATATCTTGCGCAGAGCCTTGACAAACGCGTCATACTGACCGTCGCCCGTAGAGTCGGCCTCATACTGCCGTCCGTTGATATCTACCTTGATACTTGCAAGCGGTTTGAGACCATAGGCCGACGACACCATGTAGCTCACGAGCTTCACCTTGTCCTCCGGAGCATTGTGCTTCAGCACATCGCTCACTATGAACGGCAAGTCCTCCTGCGTCACAATCTCCTTGCGGTCGCCCAGTTCGGTGATGCGCGCAGTGACCTTCTTCGTCTGCTCGGGCGTCAGTTCCAGTCCCAGTTCCTGCAAGTTGCGCGTGATGTTGGCCTTTCCACTGTTCTTGCCGAGGGCATACTCACGCTTTCTGCCGAACCTTTCCGGCACAAGTTCGTTGAAATAAAGTCCGTTCTTGTTGTCGCCATCGGCATGTACGCCAGCCACCTGCGTGAACACATTCTCACCCACGATGGGTTGGTTGGGGGCAATGGCAATGCCCGAATAGCTCTCCACCATGCGACTGATGTCGTTCAGCCGCTCCTCGTTTATGCTTGTCTGAGCGTTGAATTGGTCCTTGAGTATCACCTGCACACTCGACAGAGGGGCATTGCCGCAGCGTTCGCCCAGTCCGTTCACGGTGACATGCAGTCCGCGCGCACCGCTAAGCACAGCAGCGAGCGAGTTGCTCACCGCAAGGTCGTAGTCGTTGTGCGCATGGAAGTCGAACCGCGTGCCAGGATAGCGCTTCACCATCTTGCGGAAGTACTCTATCACCTGCAGAGGGTTCATTATGCCCAACGTGTCGGGAAGCATGAACCGCTGGATGTCGCTATCCACCAGAGCATCCATCATCTGATAGACATACTCCGGCGAGTCCTTCATGCCGTTGCTCCAGTCCTCAAGGTATATGTTCACAGCAATGCCCCGCTTCTTGGCATAGTCGAGCGACTTCCTTATGTCGCCGATGTGC
>CAVHDN010000179.1:0-5021 GCA_963634315.1 Flexilinea sp.
AGCAAGCCCAGTGACTGCGCAGTATAGTAGGTGCAGATTTCCAAGCTGCACCCTTCGGCGCACCGGGTCGCATTTCGGAGAAACGCTCCTACTAGGGGTCGCACTTCGGAGAAGTGCTCCTACTAGCAGGCCTGGCGACTGCGCAGTATAGTAGGTGCAGATTTCCAAGCTGCACCCCAAGCGCACAGGATCGCACTTCGGAGAAGTGCTCTTACTAGGAGGTCGCAGTTCGGCGAACTGCTCCTACTACCGGCAGTCACTGCGCAATATTTTTTACTTGCTGTTTTGAGCGATAATTAACTTTATTGTCCCGAGTGTTCCAAACTACCGATTTTTGCCCAAAACTGCGGTTTCTTGCGGAGGAAACCGATGGTTTCCTCCCGTGTTCAATTAGGAAACCGATGGTTTCTGCGGCGGAAACCAGTGGTTTCCTATGGAGAAACCGATGGTTTCTAAGCCAGAAACCGATGGTTTCCTACGGGGTACTTCCGGAAACCAACTAAAATGTTGAGATTATTCATAGGCAGATGGCGTAATATAGCGAATAGGAAATATGTCACCAAGAGGGCGACATCAACGATTTTTGTGTAATTTTGCAAGACCAACGACACTCGCCCCTTTACAACAGAACCATGACCTACGCCGACATCATACTCCCCCTGCCCCTCGAAAGGCTTTTCACCTACTCCGTGCCACCAGCCATGGAGCCCAAGGTGCGCCTTGGCATGCGCGTGCTCGTGCCCTTCGGCAAGACCAAACGCTATGTGGGCATTGTGGCAAAGGTGCATGGCAACATGCCCCAGGGCTACGGCGTGAAGGACATAGCACTCGTGATGGACGACGAGCCGATGGTGACCGAACAGCAATACAAGCTGTGGCAATGGATGGCCGACTACTACATGGCCGCCATTGGCGACGTGTTCAAGGCCGCCATGCCCGCCGGACTCAAGTCGGTGGAGGGCTTTCGCGCCCGCAAAGAGCTTTACGTGAGCCTCACGACACCCTTCCGCTCTGAGCGCGGACTGCTCATAGCCCACGACATGCTCGCCCGGTCGGAGAAGCAACGCAGCGTGTTCGACTGCTATCTGTCGCTCGCCAACTGCGGAGCTGACGGTCTGCCTGCCAAAGAGATTACGCGCGAGGAACTGATGAACGAGAGCCACGCCACATCGAGCATCATTGCGGCACTCATGAAGCGCGGCCTGCTCACCACCTACGAGCGCGAGGTGGGACGGCTCAACGACTCGCAGAAGGCCCAGCCCGGCAACATGAAACAGTTGGCCGAGGCGCAGCAGGCCGCCTATAACGCCATTCTCACCTCGTTTGAGCAAAAGAACATCGTGCTGCTCCACGGCGTGACGTCGAGCGGGAAGACCGAGGTGTATATCCATCTCATAAGCCAAGCCATAGAAAAAGGACAACAGGTGCTCTACCTCTTGCCCGAGATAGCCCTCACAGTGCAGATAACCGAACGGCTGAAACGCGTGTTCGGCAACCGTATGGGCATATACCACTCCAAATATTCCGACGCCGAACGGGCGGAGATATGGCAGAAGCAACTCTCCGACCATCCCTACGACATAATCCTCGGCGCACGCTCCGCCGTGCTGCTGCCGTTCAAGCGGTTGGGCCTTGTGGTCATCGACGAAGAACATGAGAGCTCGTTCAAACAACAAGACCCCGCCCCACGCTACCACGCACGCAGTGTGGCCATCATGCTCGCCCACCTCTCGGGAGCAAAGACACTGTTAGGAACGGCCACGCCAAGTCTGGAGAGCTACCACAACGCCCAGACCGGCAAGTATGCTCTTGTGGAGATGAAGCAACGCTACAAGGGAGTGGAGATGCCAGAGATACAGGTGGTTGACATAAAAGACCTGCAGCACCGCAAGATGATGAGCGGCCCCTTCTCGCCACTATTGTTGACCAAGGTGCGCGAAGCTCTCGAGCACGGCGAACAGGCCATACTCTTCCAAAACCGGCGGGGCTTTGCACCCATGATAGAGTGCCACCAGTGCGGCTGGGTGCCTCACTGCCACAACTGCGACGTGAGTCTCACACTGCACATGAACATGAACACCATGACCTGCCACTACTGCGGCGGCACCTACCAAGTGCCCACCGAGTGTCCGGCGTGCGGCTGCAAAGACCTGCGCCCAAGGGGCTACGGCACAGAGAAGATAGAGGACAGCATCTGCGAGATTTTCCCTCAGGCACGAGTGGCACGCATGGACCTCGACACCACCCGCACGCGCAACGCCTACGAGCGCATAATAGACAACTTCGCCGAGGGGCGCACCGACATTCTCATCGGTACGCAGATGGTGAGCAAGGGACTTGACTTCGACCGCGTGAGCGTGGTGGGCATACTCAATGCCGACTCCATGATGAACTACCCCGACTTCAGAGCCTACGAGCATGCCTACATGATGATGGCGCAAGTGGCCGGTAGGGCAGGGCGCAAGCGCAAGCGCGGACTCGTGATACTGCAGACCAAGAGTCCCGACTCGCCGCTCATCTCGCAGGTGGTGCGCAACGACTATGCGGCGTTCTACGAGTCGCAGATGGAAGAGCGGAGCATGTTTAAGTATCCACCGACCTACCGACTCATCTACATCTATCTGAAGCACAAGCAAAACAATGTGGCCGAGACGGCGGGAGTGGAACTGGGAAGTCTGTTGCGACAATGGTTTGGTGGTCGTGTGCTGGGGCCAGACAAACCGGCTGTGGCTAAGGTGAAGGCGCTGAACATAAGGAAGATAGTGCTGAAGCTGGAGCGTGGCTTGGACATGGCTAAGGTGCGCGAGTATCTGCGGTACGCCCAGCAACAGCTTATGGCCGACAAACGCTACGTGTCTCTGCAGGTGTATTTTGACGTTGACCCCGTCTGACCTTGTCTTTCGGTCAAACGGAGTTTTATATTTGTCCTATATACATTATTATATAGGCCCACAAAACCAAAGTCTTTTGGGCTGATAATTTACAGCCCCGCCTTTAGTAAGAGTAACTGCTATGGAGATAATGGCCGATGTCCATCGCCTCAACCCTCATGATGCACGAAAGAGGACGGTCTGCAGGCAGCGTGACGAGAGCCGAGCGTGAGTAGGCAGTAGTGAAACGTCGGCAAGCCTGCTCGTCGGTCTCCCCCGAACAGATGTAGGTTAGGCCGTTCACCGTAAGCGTGTCGCCGCGCTCCATTCCGCGCATGGTCAGTCGCACCCAACCGTCAAAGCTCTTGGGAAACAAGTAGCACACGCTGTTGCTTCCCACAGTCTCAAAGAATTTATATTGCTGAATACTCTCCACACGCCTTGCCATGTGCCACAGCCACCTATCGGCCATGGGCACTGAAGGCATGGAACAAACTTCACTTGCCGCCAACCATTCGGGCGTGAAAGTAGGGTCGATGGTCCACGAAGGGTCGTGCCTGTTGGCGTCTATCGTCTCATCGCCATTGGGAAACGTCCTGCAACCCGCCGTGCGGCACAGCCACGTACTGTCGGTGGAGCAGGCAAACGTAGCCCTTGCATCAGTCGAGGCAAAAAGAGTAAGTGACAGTTGGCGGTCGGTCTTGAGACAATGTCCTGTAGGTGAGTACCACACAGCCAGCACATTACTGCCAGCATGAAGATAGCGCGCCACCTCGTAATGAGCCACGGTAACGGTATCACCGCCCAACGAAGCCCCAGGCTCCAGCACATCGGTAGAAACATTGTAGCCGTTGACGTATAGGGCAAAAAGCCCTGCACTGGCCACAGCCACATGAGCCGCCGTCGGCTTTTCCGCTATGACTATCTCATGGCGAAACAATACCTGCTCCGTGGAGTCGGCCGAAGGATGGCTTATCCAACTCTGCCCCCACTCGTCGGCCAAGGCCACACTGGGCACAAGCATGGCTGCGACCAACGCAGCCGCCAAAGCAATCACTGTCGCAGTGGGTTTAAGCCAGACCGCAACCGGTGTATGCAAGAAAGTCGAGTGTGTAGGAAAAAGCCTCATTGTCTTCTTTAAAACGGCTAATAGTCAGTGTTGTATATTGCTAGGAGGAAGTTGTCTGTTGCGAAGAAGAAGTTGTATGTTGCGAAGAGTCAAAGAAAAAGCCTTGGCGCATCTGCCTAAAACGACAGACATGCCAAGGCTTATTCGCTATATAGTTAGTACGCCTTACGCGTCGATGTTGGCGTATGTGGCGTTCTTCTCGATGAACTCGCGGCGCGGCTCTACATCATCACCCATGAGCATGGAGAATATCTCGTCGGCCTCGGCAGCGTTTTCTATGTTCACCTGCTTCAACAGACGGGTCTCCGGGTTCATGGTCGTCTCCCACAACTGCTCAGGGTTCATCTCACCAAGACCTTTGTAACGTTGTGTGTGCAAGCTCTTCCCGTCTTCCGTGCCATTGCCCCACTTGTCGAGGAAAGCCTGTCGCTGCTGCTCGGTGTAGCAATACTCCTTCGCCTTGTTCTCGTAGGTGCAGAGGTAAAGAGGCGGAGTGGCTATGTAGAGGTGACCCTCCTGTATTACCTTCGGCATGAAGCGGTAGAAAAGTGTCATTATGAGCGTGTCGATGTGCGAACCATCGACATCGGCATCGGTCATTATGATAATCTTGTCGTAGCGCAGTTTGTCGATGTTGGCCTCCTTGTCGTCCTCGCCGTCAACGCCGAAGCGCACGCCGATGCTCTGTATGATGTTCATGACCGACTCACTCTCGAACACCTTGTGCCACATCACCTTCTCCACATTGAGAATCTTTCCTCGCAGAGGCAGGATGGCCTGCGTGTAACGGTCGCGTCCCTGCTTGGCCGAACCACCGGCCGAGTCACCCTCGACAAGGAATATCTCACAGTCTTTCGGGTCTTTGTTGGAACAGTCGGCAAGCTTTCCGGGCAGTCCGCCTCCCGTCATCGGGTTCTTCCTTTGCACACTCTCGCGAGCCTTGCGGGCAGCTATACGAGCCGTTGCGGCGAGTATCACCTTGTCGCAAATCATCTTAGCCTCCTTGGGATGCTCCTCAAGAT
>CAVHDN010000180.1:0-5012 GCA_963634315.1 Flexilinea sp.
CTCGGAAAAAATGAGAACAAGTTCTCTTTTTTCGCTCGTTTGCATTAACTTTGCAGGCGCATGAAAGAATTATTGCAATTGTACAGGCAGTGGTCGGGCGCCGAGCCCGTGGAGACCGTCAAGCTGGCAGGCGCCGGAAGCAACAGGGAGTACTACCGCTTCGTGGGTCCCGACGGCACCACCGTGATAGGCGCCCGGGGCACGAGCCGCGACGAAGACCACGCCTTCATATACCTCAGCAACCACTTCTCGCGCCGCAAGCTCCCCGTGCCGAAGGTGCTGGCCGTGAGCGGCGACGAGCTGCGCTATCTGCAGACCGACCTGGGCTCACTGTCGCTGTTCGACGCCATTGCAGGAGGCCGCGAGGCGGGCGGACGATACACCGTGAAGGAAAAGCAGCTGCTCGTGAAGACCATACGCGCACTGCCCGACATACAGCTCAGGGGCGCGCGAGGGCTCGACTTCAGCCACTGCTACCCCCAGCAGGAGTTCGACATGGACAGTGTGCTCTTCGACCTCAACTACTTCAAATACTGTTTTCTCAAGCCCGCCGAGCTCGACTTCCACGAGCTGAAACTCGAAGCCGACTTCCGTCTTTTTGCCAAAGACCTTACGGCAGAGAGGGCCGAGAGCTTCATGTATCGCGACTTCCAGGCGCGCAACGTGATGCTCGACGAGGGCGGCAACCCACACTTCATCGACTTCCAAGGCGGGCGCAAGGGCCCCTACTACTACGACCTCGCCTCATTCCTCTGGCAGGCCTCGGCCCGCTATCCCCACAAGCTGCGCAGGGAACTGGTGTATGAATACTACCAGTCGCTCAGGAACTTCACCGAAGTGCCCTCCACACGCCATTTCGCCGACCGCCTGAGCCTCTTCGTGCTCTTCCGCACCCTGCAGGTGCTCGGCGCCTACGGCTTCAGAGGCTATTTCGAGCAGAAGAAACACTTCATCGACTCCATTCCCCCCGCCATGCAGAACCTCCGCGAGCTGTTGCAGAGAGACTGCTTCCCCTATCCCTACATGATGGACATGCTGCGCAGGCTCACCCAGCTGCCACAGTTCTCACGCATAGAACAGCCGGCACTGAGCCGCGCCGACGGCTTCAAGACCGCCGACAAGAACATTTATGAGGCCCATCCGCAGGACGGCCCCGCCACCTTCTCCAAATATGACGGACGAGGACCGCTGGTGGTGAGGGTCTATAGCTTCTCCTACCGCAAGGGCATTCCCGACGACGAGTCGGGCAACGGCGGAGGCTACGTGTTCGACTGCCGCAGCACCCACAACCCCGGGCGCTACGAGCCTTACAAGAAGCTCACGGGACTTGACGAGCCGGTCATTCGCTTTCTTGAGGACGACGGCGAGATACTCGTGTTTCTCGAGAGCGTCTATAAGTTGGCCGACGCCCACGTGCGCCGCTACCTGCAGCGCGGCTTCACCGACCTGATGTTCTGCTTCGGCTGCACAGGCGGTCAGCACCGCAGCGTGTATAGTGCGCAGCATCTGGCCGAGCACATCAACGAGAAGTTCGGGGTGGAGGTGAGGATTGTGCACAGGGAACAGAACATCAGACAGACGCTGCCGAAGCGCTGAAACGGAAGAAAAAACTCATATAGCCACCACACATGCAAGCAATGATTTTCGCCGCAGGACTCGGCACACGACTAAAGCCCCTCACCGACACCATGCCCAAGGCCCTCGTGCCCGTAGGCGGCAAGCCTCTGCTGCAGATTGTGGTGGAGCGCCTCGAGGCGGCTGGGGCAGGGCGAATAGTGGTGAACGTGCACCACTTTGCAGGGCAGATAAAGGACTTTCTGCGCGACCACGACAACCTGGGAGCCGACATACGGCTGTCGGACGAGAGCGACATGCTGCTCGACACGGGAGGAGGCATAAAGAAAGCCCGGCCGCTGTTCAACAGTGACGCGCCTATACTAATACACAATGTCGATATACTGAGCAATGTTGACTTGAAGGCGTTTTACGAAAAAGCAGCCCGCCACATGGCCGCTCTGCTCGTGAGCCGGCGCGCCACCAAGCGCTATCTGCTCTTCGACGACAGCATGCGCCTCGTGGGGTGGACCAATGTGGAGACGGGCGAGGTGAGAAGCCCCTACGCCGCTTTAGACCCCGCCAAGTGCCGCAAATTGGCCTTTTCGGGCATCCACTCGCTATCGCCACGGCTGCTGGACCTGATGGACGCGTTCCCCGGCAAGTTCGGCATAATGGACTTCTACCTTGCCGTGTGCGACAAGGTCGTTGTGCGGGGCCTTGTGGCCGACAACCTGCGCCTGCTCGATGTGGGCAAGCTCGACACGCTCGCCGAAGCCGAGCAGTTTGCGAGAGACTTGGAGACGGCCAAATGAACCTAAGGCCAAACGAAGAAGAAAGAACGACAACAAACTTAAACCAATAATCATATACAAGAGAGAGAGTATGCAACAGAAGATCATCATTCTCGACTTCGGGTCGCAGACCACGCAGCTGATAGGCCGCAGGGTGAGAGAGCTCGACACGTTTTGCGAGATACTTCCGTACAACAAATTCCCCAAGGACGACCCGTCGGTGATTGGCGTCATACTGAGCGGCTCGCCCTATTCGGTGCACGACCCCGAGGCCTTCAAGGTGGACCTCAGCCAGTTTGTGGGCCGCGTGCCCGTGCTGGGCATCTGCTACGGCGCACAGTTCATAGCCAGCCAAGGCGGCGGAAAGGTGGAGAAGACCAATACCCGCGAGTATGGCCGCGCCCATCTGCAGACGTTCGACACCGCGAACACGCTGTTCAAGGGCTTTGAACCCAACTCGCAGGTGTGGATGAGCCACGGCGACACCATCACCTCCATACCCGCCGACTGCCACGTGATAGCCTCCACGGCCAGCGTGAAGTTTGCGGCCTATGCCAGCGACACCCATCCGCTCTGGGCCGTGCAGTTCCACCCCGAGGTGTTCCACACCACACAGGGCAAACAGCTGCTGAGCAACTTCGTGGTGGATATCTGCGGAAGCAAGCAGGAGTGGAGCGCTGCCTCGTTCGTGGAGACCACGGTGCAGGAGCTGAAGCAACAGCTCGGCAACGACCGCGTGATACTCGGCCTCAGCGGCGGCGTTGACTCGTCGGTGTGCGCCACTCTGCTCAACAAGGCCATAGGCAAAAACCTCACCTGCATCTTCGTTGACCACGGCATGCTCCGCAAGAACGAGTTCACCAAGGTGATGGAGGCTTACCACGGCCTCGGACTCAACGTGATAGGCGTGGATGCGAGCGAGAAGTTCTTCAACGACTTGGAGGGAGTGACCGACCCCGAGCAGAAGCGCAAAATCATAGGACGCGACTTCGTGGAGGTGTTCAACGCTGAGGCGAAGAAGATAACCGACGCCAAGTGGCTCGCCCAGGGCACGATATATCCCGACCGTATAGAGAGCCTGAGCATAACGGGCATGGTGATAAAGAGCCACCACAACGTGGGAGGACTGCCCAAGGACATGCACCTGCAACTCTGCGAACCGCTCAAGTGGCTCTTCAAGGACGAGGTGCGCCGCGTGGGCTATGAGCTGCAAATGCCCGAGAGGCTCATAAAGAGACACCCCTTCCCCGGACCGGGACTCGCCGTGCGCATACTCGGCGACATCACACGCGAAAAAGTGCGCATACTGCAAGACGCCGACGACATATACATAGAAAACATGCACAACTACATCTGCGAGGACGGAGAACCGCTCTACGACAAAATTTGGCAGGCAGGCACGGTGCTCCTGTCCACCATACGCAGCGTGGGAGTGATGGGCGACGAGCGCACCTACGAGCATCCTGTGGCTCTGCGCGCCGTGACGAGCACCGACGCCATGACCGCCGACTGGGCCCATCTGCCCTACGACTTCATGGCCAAAGTGTCCAACGAGATAATAAACAAGGTGAAGGGAGTGAACCGCGTTTGCTACGACATCTCCTCAAAACCACCATCAACCATAGAGTGGGAGTAAAATATGGTGCTTCTACTAAGTTTGCCTCTGCAGTCAAGCGGAAAGGCAAACTTTAGTAGGAGCAGTTCTCCGAACTGCGACCATGGCGTGTAGTAGTAGCAGTTCTCCGAACTGCGACCAGAATACTGACGACATTAACGCTGAGGGTGCAGCTCGGAAATCTGCACCTACTAGCAAACCCAGTCAAGCGCAGAGGCAAACTTTAGTAGGAGCAGTTCTCCGAACTGCGACCATGTCGTGTAGTAGTAGCAGTTCTCCGAACTGCGACCAGAACGAAACGTGACCTTATCAAAGAGGTGATATTCTTGGGCTACTTCAGCTCCTATACCTTCCAGTCCATTTCCTTACTCAGACAGGGGGAGACTTTGCGCCCAAGACTACAGTATGAATTTGATTTATGTCAATAAAAGAGGCTGTGTGCGCAAACAGTCTGTCAAAAGTCATTGTCGTACTACGAAAGGCCATACCTTTGCATCGTCAAAAGAACAAAAGGATAACATTTAGTTAGTAGTATTTTTAAGGAAAAAAGAAAGGGTAACAAAGATGAAAAGATTGTTTTTGACAGTAATGGCAGTGCTTAGCATGACCATGACATTTGCAGAAGAGGAAAAGACTACCGCAGTGAGCAATGTTGAAGCTTACGACATGAGCGTGAACATCCGCAAGCTCGGTGAGACATTAGGCTTGACGCTCGACCAGATGGAGAGCGTTTCCGACGTTCACCACACGTTTTGCGGTGAGATGATGGTGGCCGCTCAGGCACAGGGCGACGACAGGAAGGCGCTCGTGGACAAGGCCGTGACAAAGGACTTGAAGTACATGAACTACATCCTCACCGACGGTCAGTTCCGCAAATATCGCCTGCTGCTCCAGACCACGCTCGTCAACCGTGGCATTGAGCTCTAATTGAAAGATTGATAATTGACTAAGAGAGCCGCCCCTGCGCTAATGCTGGGGCGGCTCTTTTTATTGCTAGTAGGAGCGCTTCTCCGAAGTGCGACCTCAGCGGAGTAGTAGGAGCGCTTCTC
>CAVHDN010000181.1:0-4979 GCA_963634315.1 Flexilinea sp.
TTCCGGGCTCAACTGAGAGGTGTGTCTGACTTGCCATTCTTCATGTTCAGACTATGCACAATCTTTGGGTAACTTCCCCACGGAACTTTGCAGGTGAGCCTGAAAAACGATTGTTATTGCGATAAAGGCAATGCAAAATTTGTGCATAAAAACCATTTTGCTTACTTTTGCACCCCGATTGCTAACTATTTGGCTGATGGACTATGGATTAGGGGAATAGGGACTGTGCTTGCGCCATACCCATCACCCATGTCCCACACCAAATATTAATACAATATGTACACTTATAAGTCATTAATTTTTTAACACCGTAAAGCATGGTAAGAAAAACTACATGTCTGCTTTCAGGCGCACTGGCTCTGCTGGTGTCTCTGCCTGTGCAGAATGTTTCGGCGCAGCTGGCTCTGCGCACGCCCGACTCAAAGATGGAGGAGTCGGTGGTGAAAGAAAAGCCAAGCAAGGACAATGCCCGACAAACAGATTTCGTGCGCAAGCATCCTATGTTGGCTAAGGTGAAGAGCTTCGGCACTTCCAACAACACCTTCAACAATGGTTTGAGCAACATCAAGGCGGTTGGCACTCGTCTGAAGAGCTCTCTGACGGCTGGTGCTCCATTGCAGGAGGCCGCTGCAGGACGTGAACTGTGGGGCTGCGTAGCATCGCAGTCAACATGGGCATCGGGCAGCACTGCCTATGGCGTTTATTCGTTCAAGGCAGCATCGCCCATCACCGTAAGTCCAGTGGCCCTCAACGATAATATGGTAGCCACAGGCGGTGGCGCACTCGTTGACGGCGTCTATCACATGGTATATTCCGTTGAGTCGTGGGGCATGATCTTTATGACCCACTATGCCTTCGATACCAACACATGGCAGCAAACAGCAGCCGAGGACATGGAAGACTATGCTCTCTTTGCAAAGGAAACGGCCGTAGCATCTGACGGTAGCGTCTATGGTGAGTTCTACACCTCATCGCTCGATGGTTTCGAACTGGGTGTGATTGACTACAACACACTGACACGCACCACCATAGGCTCGCTCACCAATTCGTATGTGGCCCTTGGTATAACAAGCGACAATGTGCTCTACGGTGTGGCTTCCGATGGTAACCTCTACAAGATAGACGCTACCACAGCCCAAGAAACCCTCATTGGCGCTACGGGCCTAACCGTTGGCAACAGTTGGGGCGACTACTACGGACAGAGCGGTGAGATAGACTATCGCACAAACACCTTCTATTGGGCAGCCGTAGATACCGACCACAACTGCGGTCTCTATACCGTCAACCTGACGACAGGTGCTGCAACGAAGGTGGCTGACTTCCCTGCAGAGGAGCAAATCTACGCCCTCTCCATACCCGAACCTCCCACAGCCGAGGCCGCTCCTGCAGCTGTGACCAATGTGACTTTGGCATTTGATGGAGCCTCACTCACCGGTACTGTAAGCTTCACCGCCCCGTTGAAGACCTACGGCGGAGCCGAGCTGACAGGCGAACTTGACTATTACATCGTGGTGGGCGGCGACACCATTGGCTCTGGCAAGACCACTGCAGGTGCTAAGGTGGAGCAGACTGTAACCGTAAAGAACGGCGGCTCACTGAGGTTTAAGGTGACAACGGCCAATACGGCAGGTTCAAGCCCCAAGGCCATAAGCGCAAAATATGTCGGCTACGACACACCTAACAACATCGAGACGGTGAAGTTGACAGCCAACGAGAGCACTGGCGAAGTGGCGCTCACATGGTCGGCTCCTACGACAGGTGTTAACGGCGGCTATGTAGGTGGATTGACCTACGACGTGGTGCGCTATCCCGACTCTGTCACCGTGGCCACCGGACTGACCGACACCACGTTCACAGAGACGCTCACTGCCCAGGATATGAAAGCCTATCACTATGGCGTTGTGGCAGTGAACGGTACAAAGAAGAGCGCCGAGACGGCCTCCAACAATGTAGTGATTGGCCCGGCTATCGTTCCTCCTTACACAAACAACTTCGACGGCACCGACGCTCTCGACCTTATGACCATCATTGACGCCAACAACGACGGTTGCACATGGAGCCTGTTCACCTATTACGACAATACCGGCCATGCACGCTACAAGTACAACAACAAGAACTCGGGCGACGACTGGTTGCTCACTCCCTCGTTGAAGCTTGAGGCTGGCAAGGAATATATTGTGTCGTTTGAGGCTGCAAGCTATCAGAAGAAGTATCCCGAGCGTCTTGAGGTGAAGTATGGTGTGGGCAGCGACCCGACAACCTACACGGGTGTAGTGCTCGACACCACCCTGCTTACCTCGTCTTCATACGTCATATACACCCAGGCCATTGTGCCTGAGACTAGCGGTGACATGAAGATTGGCTTCCACTGCATAAGCGACCCCATGATGTACTACCTCCTGTTGGAAAACCTGAAGGTGAGCGAGGGCTCGGCAGTGACCGCCCCTGACTCTGCTACATCTGTCAAAGTGGCTCCCGACGCCAACGGTGCGCTTGAGTCCACTGTGTCGTTCACTTTGCCTGCTAAGGCCATCAACGGCAACAGCCTCTCTGCCATAACAAAGGTTGACGTACTGCGCAACGGCGAGGTGATAGGCTCCATGACTAGCGGTCTTACGCCTGGCGCAACTGTTTCCTATACCGACACCACAGTTCCTCAAGGCAAGAACACCTATAGCGTGCGCATATACAACGCTAACGGTGGTGGGCGCTACTCCAACGAGGCTTCGGCCTACGTGGGACTTGACAAGCCTGAAGATATAGCCTCTGATGGCATTAAGATGGTGGACAACACTTCTTCTATATCCCTCTCTTGGGCTCCTGTAACAACAGGTGTAAATGGTGGATATGTCAACCCCAACGAGTTGTTGTACTCCATCTACGGCTTGGGCAAGGATGATTATGGCTATTCGACCTTCCAACTGCTCGACAGCGTTAAGGGCACAACGGCTTACGACATACAAATCAACACAGCGGAAGGCGACCAGAAGTTGGTCAACTATGCTCTTACTGCCAAGAACGCCATGGGCGAAAGCTCTAAGGTATATACGGGTTCTATGGTTAGCGGCAAACCCTACACCATGCCTTTCCGCGAGACATTTGCCGGAGGCAAGCGCACCCATGAGATGTGGTGGACCACAATGCCCGGCGCATCGGGCTGGAACATGACCAGCCGACTTTCTGCCGACGAGATGGGAGGCTCTGCTATGTTCTACGGCTACGATGACGAGGCTTATCTCGCTTCAGGAAAGATTGACATTAAGGGCGCAGCATCGCCCAAACTCGTGTTCAAGACCTGCGCAGACGTTAAGTCCGACGCTACGATAAAGGTGCTCGTGCGCCGCTTCAACGGAACGGTTGACAGCATAGCCACTGTAACCTACAACACCGCCGACAGCACCGCCACTACACAGTGGGCCACGACTTCCGTTTCGTTGGCCAAGTATGTCAACGACCCGTATGTGGTTCTGCAGTTCTGCGGTAACGGCAGCACCGACGGCTACATTTATGTTGATGACATCAATGTGCGTGAGGTGTATGAGAACAACCTCGCTGCAGAGATATCGGCTCCAGCAAGTGTGAAGAAGGGCGACAACGCCACAGTGAGCGTTAAGGTGTCCAACTATGGTGACAATGCGTCTTCGGCTTACACCGTCAAACTCTATGCAGGACAGACGCTCGTGGAGACCAAGGAGGTGACGGAGCCTCTCGCATCGTTCGACAACCAGACCATAACCTTCGACTACAAGCCAAGCGTGCTTGATGAGGCTACTAGCGTGGAACTTACCGCTACGGTTGAGCTCGTAGGCGATGCTGACGTTGCTGATAACACAGCCAAGGCAACTGTAGAACTGTTGGCTCCGACCAAGGGCGCACCCCAATCGGCTACGGCTACGGCCAAGGGCAATACTGCCGAGGTGACTTGGACCGCTCCTTCAACGGCTAAGGTTGAGGTGACCGATGGCTTCGAGGACTACACTTCATGGAGCACCGACAACTTCGGTGACTGGACTTGCGTTGACGGCGACAAGGGTCTTGCAGGCAAACTGCTTGCCGACGGTTACAGCTACTCACATCAAGGCGAGACATTCGCTTTTGAAATATGGGAGCCGGAGACCATCTTCGAAGGCTTCACTGCTGCCAACCCGAGCTTCGCTCCTCACTCTGGCAATAAGTATGCGGCAGCTGTGTATAGCACACTCAACGGCTCATATACCGACGCCAACAATTGGCTCATCAGCCCATTGCTTTCTGGCGACAAACAGACGGTGAAGTTCTACGCAATGAACCAAGGCGACCAGAATTACATCTTCAACGAAACCATAGAAGTGCTCTACTCCATGAGCGACAGCACCGACACTGCATCCTTCGTGCCCGTCGATACCATCACGCTCGACCAGATGGAATGGACAGAGGTGTCGTTTGAGGTGCCCGCTGGCGCAACTCATTTTGCGATACGCCACATTACGGAAGACGGCGGCTTCATGCTCGCCATAGATGATGTTACCTACGTGGGCGGCGACGGTTCGCTCGTGGGCTACAACATCTACCGCAACGGTGAATATGTGGTTACCGTGTCGGCCGACGTGGCAAGCTATGTTGACACCATGGCACCATCAGGCGAGTCTTGCACCTACGCCGTTACGGCTGTATATGCCGACGGCGAGTCAGCGCCTGTCACTGCTACGCCTATCATCGTTACAGACATAGACAATATCAATGCCAACAACGGCAATGCGTTAACTGTCTATACTGTTGACGGTAAACTTGTAGGCACAGGCATCAAGTCGCTCAGTGGACTCAAGAAGGGCGTTTACATTGTGAACGACAAGAAGACTGTAGTGAAGTAAGCACTTCACCTTTCATAACAACAAAGAGCGCCTCTGCCTTGCGGCGGGTGCGCTCTTTGCACTTTCAGCGTTCGGGCCGCAGTTCGGAGAACTGCTCCTACTAGTTTGGCCGCAGTTCGGAGAACTGCT
>CAVHDN010000182.1:0-4975 GCA_963634315.1 Flexilinea sp.
GCCACTATTGCCGCTATTGCCCGACGAATAGTTGGAGGGCACGGTGAACGTGGCGAGTACAGTGCTGCCGCTCTTCAGCGTCATCTCTGAACCGGCCGTCACCGACATGGAACCGCTCACATAGGGTTGTGTCGAAGCCGAAGTGCTCGGCACGGAATTGCCTCCACCCACGGCAAGCAGAGTGCCGCCTGTGAATATCACCGAATAGCCGCCTTCCTCGTTGGCGTCAATGCCACACTCTGGCGACGTGGTGCCAAAAGCCTTTATCACTCCACCGCTGATGTACATGTTTCCGTTGGAGTCGAGTCCGTCATTGCCCGTGGCCACAACGGTTATGTCTCCGCCTTTGATGTACATGTGGCTCGACGAGTTGATGGCATCATCGTAGGAATTGACTACTACCGTTCCATCGTTGATGGTGAGCACAGCCTTGCTCTCAATGCCCTCGCCGCCATTTCCTTTGGTGGTCACGTTGACGGTTCCGCCATTAATGGTCACATTGCCATCCACCTTTATGCCCTTGGGCGACGACTTCTGGTCGCTGTTCAAACGGTCGGTACTGCCGGTGTAGTTACTATATGACGTTCCGTTGACATAGGCAAACATGCCTCCGGAGGTGGTTACTGTTATGTCGCCTCCATTGATGACCAACGTACTGTCGGCACTTATGCCCTTGCCTCCGCCGCCAGTACTTGTGAGCGACAGTGTTCCCCCGTCTATCTGTATGTTTGCGTCCGAACTGATACAGCTTGCAGCCTTGGTCTTGGAGTCGTCGGAATCCCACTCGCCACCGCCTGAGGTGGTTATGGTCACTGTGCCGTCGGTAACTGCGATGTTGCCCTCGGCCTTAAGTCCCTTTGTGGCTGTGCCTGTCACGGCAATGTTCACCGTACCGCCATTAATGGACAGCGCACCAGTGTCTTCGGCCTCGCGGTCGGCATCGTCCTTGAACGACACCTGTACACCATCGTCGGCTACGCCCGACACATTCAACTCACCACTTTCCATGAGGAAGTACTGGTTGCAGTTCACACCATCCTTGACAGCAGCGAGCACGTTGACCGTACAGTTCTTCATCTCCACATACTCCTTGGCGTATATGGCGTGACCAGTCTTTCCATATACATTGAGCACACCCTTGCCTTTGAGTTCAAGGTGTCCCTTGCACGCAATACAACCCTTTTGTTCGCCCGAAACAGCATCGGTAAGCGTGTTAGATGTGCCTTTCTTCACACTAAGACTTATGCGCTTGCCATTCTGTATGTCAAGGGCCGCGCCTGACGGGTTGGTGAGCGTCAGTCCAAGCAACTCTATCGAAGCCTTATACTCGCCTTCGAGCACAAAGCCTCCATCGTCCGACGTACCGGCAAGTGTGTAGGTTATCTCTCCGCAGGTATCATCGCCCACATCAGGACTTTGCACAATGCTCACATGCCCACCAGTGACGGTTGGGGTGACATAACGCGCCACATTGCCCGCCACAATGACCGTAGCCTTAGTGCCATCATAGGTCACGGCCACGGTGTTATCCTCCACGGCATCGTCATTGACATACATTCTATTTATATCGGCCACATTAAGCGTCTTTCCCATAACGGTGAGCGTACTGTCGCCGCCAAAGGTCATGTCGCCGGTCTGGGTGGCTGGCAGTGCATAGGTCACACTGCCCACCACCACATTCAAAGTCTGTGCGACAGAGCCTGTGGCAATGGCGCACGCAAGTGCTGACAAACAAATGACTCTTCTCATCTCATTACGGTTTTAAAGGTTCTACCATTGCTCTTCACTACATACACGCCACTCTTAACGCCACGGCGCATGGCCTCGGCACTTGCAAATGTGCCAATCCTGATGCCTGTGGGGGTGAACACTTCAAGATTACCCTCAGCATTTTCACCCGACACGTTCGAAATGCCTGACGTGCCTGTGGTGGAAAAGAACATGCGTGTGAGATTCTTCACAGCCATCTCGCAGCTCTCCACTCCATTGTCAACAATGAGCTTGCCATTGGAGAAGGTCATGTTGAGCGAAGACACTGACACAGAAACTACCGTGCCGTCGTTCGTCTCAAAGGAGAGATAGGGATAGGTGTCGGCATGAATTGTGCCGACTGACATACAGGCCAACAGAATGGCCAATAGACTTTTCTTCATGATTCTAACTTAGTTTTTTAGTCGGTTAATTTATTAGTCTGTTAATAGTGTTTCACGCCATAAGGCAAACCATACACAACATCGCATATGTCTCATATTGCCTTTTGCACGGAAAATTTCAAATTGCGTTGCAAATTTACACATTTACAACCAATATCACTTACTATTTTCGACAAAACCTCACTATTTGCCAAACGAGATGGCACATTTAGCAGTGCTTTGTTCTTGCGAAACAAGGTGTAAAAGAGCCTTGGGATGTACCTCGGGAATATAGATACCAAAAGTGCGTCAAAAAGGAGCACGCTGCACATTGTGCTTATGTTTCCTTTTTGACGCACCCTATTGTTATGCGCTAAAGGTGGGTTCTAAAAATCCCCACATTAAATTTTAGTCGGCATCATTCTCCGGACGCAACTTGCGCACGGTTTCGGCAGCACGCCACATCTCCATGTTGCGCATGGCCTCAAGTTCCTTGTTGAGTCCCTCGCGATAGTCAGGCTTAGAGTTACTATCGATGGATATCTGTGCCTCGTTGCCACTCTTTACTGAGAGGTAAAGCCACTCCATCACAGGCTTGATGGCCTCACGGAAACGCGGAGCCCAGTCGAGTGCTCCACGCTGTGCGGTGGTTGAACAGTTGGCATACATCCAGTCCATGCCCTTTTGTGCGAACAGAGGCATAAGGCTCTGTGTCAGTTCCTCGACAGTCTCGTTGAAAGCCTCCGAAGGAGAGTGTCCGTGCTCACGCAACACCTCATACTGTGCTTCAAGCAAGCCCTCGATGGCACCCATGAGAGAACCACGCTCACCGGTAAGGTCGCTGGTGGCCTCACGCTGGAATGTAGTCTTGAACAGGTAACCTGCACCTATACCGATACCAAAGGCGATGGTCTTCTCCTCAGCCTTGCCTGATGCATCCTGATAAACGGCATAAGAGCAGTTGAGTCCCCTACCCTCGAGGAACATGGTGCGCAGTGATGTGCCGGAGCCTTTGGGGGCTACCATTATAACATCGATGTCTGATGGAGGCACAACGCCTGTGCGGTCGTTCCAGTTGATGGCAAAGCCATGTGAATAGTAAAGAGTCTTGCCCTTGGTGAGGTATTTCTTGATGGTAGGCCATACCTGTATCTGTCCTGCATCGGAAAGCAACATACAGATGATTGTACCTTTCTCGGCTGCCTCCTCAATGGAGAAGAGCGTCTTGCCGGGCACCCATCCGTCGGCCACAGCCTTGTCGTAGGTCTTGCCCTCGCGTTGACCGACGATGACATTGAAGCCATTGTCACGCAGGTTGCCTGCCTGGCCAGGGCCTTGTATGCCATAGCCTATCACGGCTATCGTCTCGTTTTTCAACACCTCACGGGCTTTCTCCAAAGAGAACTCTTTGCTGGTGACAACTGTCTCAATCACGCCACCAAAATTCATTTCTGCCATAGTTGTAAGTTTTTTTTAATTGGCAACCGTTTTGCGGTCACCGGTTGTTTTTATGTTCGTTTTGTTTTCCTCTTAAGTCATTAGGGGGATGTCGGTGGGTTTATGCCTCTTGCTCGTTGGCAAAGACAATCCTGCTGCGACACACCTCCGTACCATCTTCCTTGGATATGCGTATGAAGCACTCGTCGGGAGAAGTCTGTTCTGTGGCAAAGGCCAAACGGTCGCCTTGATGGCTTTCAGCCACATAAGCTATCTCGAAGCGTTTTATCCGATGGGTTCTATACCAATCGAGGTCATACAAGTCAAGCACATGCTCTATGTACTTCACAGAGTTGATGTGACCGTTTACGTCAACATCATTATAAAAGGTATCAATAGTGCGCTCGACCTTAGACTCATTGCCCATCTTCACGCGTGTTATCATCCCAATGGGACATTCTTTCTCCGTCTCAATCCACTCATTTATCTCACCATTGTTCACTGCGAAAATGTCTTGCGGCTGGCGCGTCGCCGTGTCTATCATGGCCCACACGCTTCGAGCGTAGCCGTAAGTACGACCATCCTCACCAACTACTTTGAAGTTGCGTTTGGTGAAGTACTTCATGGCACTCTCAACCCACGTCTCCACATAGAACTTCGTGTATTCCGTAGGCATTTCATCCATCTCAATGGCAAGTCGCGAAAGCACCCATGTCTTGTTGACGGTGTTCAGATAAGTCATACCGAAGTTGCGCTCGGTTGAGTGGAAGTCTGCCGCATTGAGCAAGTGGTTGCCGAGATGCCCCATGAAGAGCCTATGCTTGAAATCGCAGTGGAAAGGCTCCGCCATAAACAGATATCTGCCAATCTTGTCCATACTAACCTTCCTTTTCCCTCTGTTCAAGAAATTTGCTAACCTCTTCCTCGGTGCTACGTGTCACTGCTATGCGTCCGGAACGGGTATATTGCAACACACAGCCGAACTTAGCCAAAGCATAGTACAAGTCCATTATCTCCTCGGTACGACCACTCTTCAAGACAATGACGTAGATGGGGTTGACCTCAGTGATGTAAGCGTCGTTACGTCTGACAGTGCGCGAAATCTCCGGATTAGCCAAGACCTCAGGCGATGACAACTTGTAAAGACCCGTCTCACGAATGAAAAGCTCATCGTCTTTATAAAAGCAGGCCTTCACCACGTCTATCTTCTTCTCTATTTGACGGGTGATTTTGGTTATCTGGTCTTCATCGCTCCACGCAGTGATAGTGTACTTGTGCAGTCCCTCTATGCTCGAAGCCGACACATTGAGGCTTTCTATGTTCACCTGCCTACGTGTGAACACAGCCGTTATTTGATTCAGAATACCGGCTATGTTTTCCGAATAGACGAGCAATGTGTATAAGGT
>CAVHDN010000183.1:0-4971 GCA_963634315.1 Flexilinea sp.
TATATATATTAAGGTGGGTTCTAAAAAATCCCACTTAAAACAGACAAGCACTATGCTACATAAACAAAGACTGACACTGGCCATATCGTTGCTTTTCACCCTGAATGGCACTGCGCAACAGCGCGACTCTGTTATGGACACGCAGACAAAGGAGGTTGACGAGATAGTCGTCACTGGAACGCGCGGCGAGACAGACGCGCGACATTTGTCGCAGACGGTGTCGGTCATCAGCAGGCGAACCATTGAGCTGTCGATGCAGCCGTCACTGCTGCCCACATTGGCCGAACATGTGCCCGGACTGTTCGCCACATCGCGCGGAGTGATGGGCTATGGCGTGTCGGGAGGCGCGGCAGGCAACATTTCGCTGCGCGGTCTTGGAGGCAGTTCGGGAAGGATGCTGGTGCTCATTGACGGACAACCACAATATATGGGGCTCATGGGCCATCCCATATCCGACGCCTACCAATCGTCAATGGCTGAACGCGTGGAAGTGTTGCGCGGCCCTGCATCCACCATCTACGGCTCCAACGCGATGGGAGGCGTGGTGAACATAGTGACGCGGGGCTTGCCGCACGACGGTGTGTCCACATCGCTACATGCTGGCTATGGCTCCTACAACACCATTGAGGCCGAACTGAGCAACCAAGTGAACAAGGGACGTTTCTCGTCGGTCGTCGCCGGCTCTTACGGCCATACCGACGGTCATCGCAGCGACATGGCTTTCGACAAGTTTGACGGCTACGCAAAGGTGGGCTATCGTCTGTCGCGAGCATGGAGCATCAGTGCCAACGTTGAAATGACCCACTTCAATGCCTCACAGCCTGGCAGTGTGAGTTCACCACTGGCCGATGCCGACCAAGAGGTGACGCGCGGCATGGCCTCGGTGGCAGTAAGAAACAAACACGAGCGCACGTCTGGCTCAATAAGCATTTTTTATAATTGGGGCAACCACTGGATTAACGACGGCTACTCACCCGACGGTCAAGGCAAGCCCAAAGCCTACCGCTACGACTCCCACGACGACATGGCCGGTGTGTCTTTGTATCAGACCATGCAACTGTTTCGCGGCAATCGGCTCACCGTAGGCGCCGACTGGTTTGTGTTTGGCGGCACGGCCTACAACCGCTATGTAGAGGGCGAACGGACCGGTGAGAGCGACCAGCTTGTAGATAAGACGGTGAACGAGTTGGCCGGATATGTCGATTTCCGCCAAGACATAACCGCATGGCTTACGTTCAACGCCGGACTGCGTGCCGACAGACACTTCGAAGTGGGCACTGAATGGATACCCGAGGCGGGGCTTTCGCTACGGTTGCCGCACTCATCCACACTGAAACTCTCGGCGAGCAAGGGTTTCCGCTACCCCACCCTGCGGGAGATGTACATGTTTACGCCACACAACCCCGAGCTTGAGCCGGAGAGCATGTGGAACTACGAACTCGCGTTTTCGCAGCAGCGGCTTGGCGGACGCTTGCGCTACGGACTGAACCTTTTTTATATAGACGGCAAAAACCTTATAGCTACAGTGCGCAAGGGTGGAGCCACGCCGCTCAACGTCAACACCGGCAGGATATACAACTCGGGAGTGGAGGCGCAGGCCCAATATAACATCAACGAGACATGGACCGTGGAGGCCAACTACAGTCTGCTGCACATGACCAACCCTGTGGTGGCCGCTCCCGAAAACAAGCTCTATGCCGGAGCCAACTTCACCAAAGGACGTTGGATGGTGTCGTCGGGCATTGAGTATGTGGCGGGACTATACACCTCCGTGTCGCCCGTGACCAAAGAGAGCTTTGTGCTCTGGAACGTGAGAGCGGCCTTCAGCCTGTCGCCACGGTTTGGCCTATGGGTGCGCGGCGAGAACCTGTTGGCGCAGAAATACGAGATAAACCTTGGCTACCCAATGCCACGCGCCACGGTGTTCGGAGGAATAAACGTGAGAATATAGATATATACACACTGTGTGAACTTGAGCAACTTATTTAAGGCTATTCTTGTTTTTGTTGCTCGTTTGCGCTATCTTTGCATTGGTTTTAGGTGGGTTCTATAAATTTCCACCTTACATAACCCAAGCCTAACCCTAAAGGCACTCAAAAGACAGGAAACAAACAACAAAGCGGAATAAAGAAACAACAAGCGATTGATTATGAAAGAGTTTATGAAATACACGTTTGCCACAGTAACAGGCATCGTGATAGTTTTGGTGGCCATGGCCATAATAGGCACCATAGCCGTGGTGGGCATGGTGGCCTCAAGCGAATCGACAACCACAGTGAAGGACAATTCGGTGTTGGTGTTGAACCTTAACGGAGCCCTCGAAGAGCGCCAAAGCGAAGGTTTCATGCCGAGCCTTATGAAAGGCGAGTCTGGAAGCCTCGGCTTGGAGGAAACATTGTCGGCCATACGCAAGGCCAAAGCCAACGACAAGATAAAGGGCATATACATAGAAGCGGGCATGTTCTCGGCAGATGCCCTCGCCTCGGTGCAAGCACTGCGCAACGCACTGGCCGACTTCAAGAAGAGCGGCAAGTGGATAGTGTCTTACGCCGACACTTACACACAGAGCGAATACTACCTGTGCTCGGTGGCCGACAAGGTGCTGCTCAACCCCAAGGGCATGCTCGACTGGCACGGACTCTCGGCCACACCAATGTACTACAAGGACGTGCTGGCCAAGTTTGGCGTGCGCTTTCAGCTGTCGAAGGTGGGCAAGTACAAGAGTGCTCCGGAGTCGTTCACGTCCGATGGCATGAGTGCCCCTAACAGGGAGCAGATAACCGTCTATCTCAATGGCGCATGGGACACGATGGTGAGCGATGTGTCGGCAAGCCGCAAGATTTCCAAGGCTGCGCTCAACACCTATGCTGACAGTCTCTACGTGTTTGCTGACCCACAACAGTATGTGAAAGCCAAGTTGGTTGACAAATTGGTTTATACCGACGAGGTGAAGGGAGAAATAAAGAAGTTGTTGGGCTTGGAAGCCGACGACGACATCAACCAGTTGTCGGTGGCCGACATGAAGAATGTGCCGGGCGACAAGAAGCGTGGTGACGAGATAGCTGTATATTATGCCTATGGCAATATCGTTGACGGCGAGACGATGTCGAACAGTCACTTGATAATTGGCAAAGACGTGTGCAAGGACCTTGAGGCACTGGCCGATGACGATGACGTGAAGGCCGTTGTGCTGCGCGTGAACTCCGGTGGCGGCAGTGCCTACGCCTCCGAGCAGATTTGGCATGCTGTGTGCAAACTGAAAGAGAAGAAGCCAGTGGTGGTGTCCATGGGAGGCTTGGCCGCTTCGGGTGGCTACTACATGAGCTGTGCCGCCAACTATATCTATGCAGAGCCCACCACTCTCACTGGCAGCATAGGCATCTTCGGCATGTTCCCCGACTTCAGTGGTTTGCTCGCCGACAAGCTTGGCGTGAAGTTCGACGAGGTGAAGACCAACAAGAACAGTGCCTTCGGCACGATGGCTCGTCCGTTCAATGCTGAGGAGATGGCATTCCTCAACGCCCACATAACCCGTGGCTACGACACGTTCCTTGAGCGTGTGGCCGCAGGACGACACATGTCGGTGGCCAATGTCGATAGCATTGCACAGGGAAGAGTGTGGCTCGGCCGCGATGCGTTGCGCATAAAACTCGTTGACGCAATGGGCGGACTGTACAAAGCCATAGCCAAGGCCGCACAGTTGGCCAAGACCGATGAGTACTACACGGCCAACTATCCTGCAGAACCTGACTGGATGGACCAAATCATGTCGGAGTTTGACGGGAGCGGCAACTACCTTGACGAGAAGATGAAGCAGACATTAGGCGAGTACTACGCTCCGTTCGAATTCTTGAAAACCATCAACAGCCAGAACGCCATACAGGCACGCATGCCGTTTGACTTGGTAGTGAAATAAGGTGGGGACTTAAAGAATCACACCGTAAAGGATGGAAGGCGATTTCATAAAGATAACCGATTGGCTGAGACCATTCAGTTGGCTCTATGGCCTTGGCGTGGCCGTGAGGAACACCATGTTTGAAATAGGTGTGCTGAAGAGCCGCAGCTTCGATGTGCCGGTCATTTCGGTTGGCAACATCACCATTGGCGGCACGGGCAAGACCCCACATGTAGAGTATCTTGTGAAGTTGCTTTCAGAAAGGTTTCGCGTGGCGGTGTTGAGCCGCGGCTACAAGCGCAAGACACATGGCTTCGTAATGGCCGATGCCGATGCCACTGCCGCCACCGTCGGCGACGAGCCTTGCCAGATGAAGCGTAAGTTTCCCGACATCACGGTTGCCGTTGACAAGAAGCGTTGCCGTGGCATAGAAAGGCTCACTGAGGGGGAGAACGGCGGCAACATAGACGTGATAATACTCGACGATGCCTTTCAGCACCGCTATGTGAAGCCAGGCATAAACATACTTTTGGTTGACTATCATCGCCTCATCATCTACGACACTCTGCTTCCGGCCGGTCGCCTGCGCGAGCCTCTGTCGGGAAAGAACCGTGCCGACATAGTCATTGTGACGAAATGCCCGGCAGAACTCAAGCCCATGGACTTCAGGGTGATAACCAAGGCCATGGGACTCTACCCCTATCAACACCTCTACTTCACCACCCTTGCCTATGGAGCACTGCGCAATGTGTTCACCGGCGAGGAGAAGCAACTTGAAAGCATTGAGCCAGACACCAGCGTGCTGTTGCTTACGGGCATTGCCTCGCCGCGCCAGATGATATACGACCTGCAAGCGCACACCCACAACATACATCCGCTGACGTTTGGCGACCATCATGCTTTCACCGCCCATGACATCCGACGCATAAACGAGGCTTTCGCCGCCCTTCCCCAAGGCAGCATAATCATAACGACCGAGAAGGATGCCGAAAGGTTGAGGGGGCTTGAGGGCCTTGACACTGCCGTTAGGGACAATCTGTATGCCCTGCCCGTGAGCATCAAGTTCATGCTCGGAC
>CAVHDN010000184.1:0-4960 GCA_963634315.1 Flexilinea sp.
GCTCGGAAATCTGCACCTACTACATTGCGCAGTCATCGGGCTTGCTAGTAGGAGCACTTCTCCGAAGTGCGACCTAGTAGGAACACTTCGCCGAAGTGCGACCTAAGCGGAGTCCTTCTTCAATAAAAGAATAACAACATAAAAAAGACAAATGACAATCCGTCGGCCCCGTGCCTGCACGCAAAAGGCATAGCAGGCATGGGCCGACACTAAAAACCAAAAACATTATGAAAAAGCAAATCTTACTACTCGCCGCTATTGTGGCTTCAGTGTTCACCGCCAACGCCCAAATGGAGTATGGCAATGTTACAACCCCTCTCACAGGTGCCAAGACATGGGACTTCGGCGACTTCGCCGGACTGGAAGACGGCGATGTGGCCGACGCCTGCACCATAGACAATCTCTACTTCGGTGTGTCGGGCGACACCCCAATGTATTATGTCAAGGCCAACGCCCGCATGAGCATGCCCTATTCGGCCAACAAAACATTTCTCGATGACGATGCAACCGACTGCGTCATGAGTTTCAAGGTTCCTGCCGGTAAGGGCACCATAACCGTCTATGGCAAGTCGGTGGCCAAGACACGCCCAGGCATAGTGTTCGTGGGCAAGGACGAGCGGCGCAGCGAGGGCGACTCCATCATCTCCACTCTGCAAGATTACACTTACAGCGTTGATGTGGCTCAACCCACTTCCATATATATAGTAGCCGAAAACGCCAAGAGCAACGCCAAAGCCTCCAAAGGTCAGGGACTCTACATCTACAAGCTCACATGGACTCCCGGCGAGGGTGACAAGGCAGGCATAGCGGGAGCGTTTGCGTCAAACGCGAACGATGACGATGGCATATACTTCAACCTCAATGGTGTGGCGGTAGATAATCCCAAGAAGGGCATATACATTCGCGGAGGCAAGAAAGTGGCATTGAAATGATGGACAACATGAACAGAAAGAAACTCTTACAGTCAGCCCTGCTTTTAGCGGGGCTGATATGCTTTCAAGGAGCCGACGCCCAAAGGCTGCACCAGCGTCTGGGACGCGGCGTGGTGGCGGTGCAGCGTTCGGGCAATGTGCTGCTGTCGTGGCGCAAACTGGCTCAAGAGGGCGACAGTGTGAAGTATAACATCTACACCCGTCAGGCTGGCTCCGGCGACAACTACACGAAGCTCAACGGCGAACCGTTGGCCAAGACCAACTACAGTACCACCACCGCCCTTCTGCCCTACAACACCGAGGTGACCGTGACCGCTGTGACGGGCGGCAAGGAGAGTGAGAAGAGCAAGCCGTGGCTCTTTGTGGAACATAGCAATGCCAACGCGTTTGTTGACATAAACTTCGAGACCACGCTCCTCAACCCCAACGACTACAAGTGCAAGTATGTGTGGCCGGCCGACATGGACGGAGACGGTGAGATAGACACCTACATCGTTGACCGTCTGTATTGCGGACAAGGCTCGTCGGCCGATGACGATGAGAGTGATGACGACACCAACGACACCAGCGACACCACCACTGGCACCACCCAAGCCACACAGCACAAACTGCAGGCCTATCGCGCCGACGGCACTTGTCTGTGGACCATCGACATGGGACCGAACGTGAGCATAGATGCAGGACAGAACGACATGGTGACGGTATATGACATTGACTGCGACGGCAAGTGTGAGGTGCTCATAAAGAGTTCCGACGGCACACGCTTCTGGGACCAGCAGGCGGGCACGTGGGGACTGTATGCCAAGCAGAGCGCAGTGGCCGACGTTGACGGCGACGGCATCATCGACTATGCGGCTACGAGCAACACAAGCCGCAATCCTCCTTTCTACATATCTGTGGTGGACGGCCTGACGGGAGCGGAGAAGTATTTCGCCGAACTGAAGTATGAGGAGGTGACCGACGGCAAGGACACCTACACCCGTGACAACCGCTCGCTCTATATGAACCAAAAGGGCTACTATCAGATGGGCGGGCACTTCGCCGTGACCTACGACGACGGCCTTCATCCTGCACTGCTCATGGAGTGTCTCGACCGCCAGCGCGACGAGTCACCTGCGCCTGGACATCACAACTATGTGTTTGCCTTCGGCTTCGACTGGGTGGACGGCAAACCCACCAACTTTCACCACTACTACACATGGAGCCGCAACGACAAGACTCCGTGGCCGGCGGAGTTCCACCAGCTTAGGGTGGCCGACGTGGATGGCGACGGCATAGACGAGATGCTGCAGGGTGGCTATGGAGTGAACTCCAAGCAAGGAATGGTGTTTTCGGCTGGCATTGGCCATGGCGACCGCTATTTCGTGACCGACATAGACCCCACACGGCCGGGCATGGAGACCTTTGCTATACAGCAGAGCAACCTCATAGGGCAGTATCTCTACGACTCAGCCACAGGCAAGCACATAAAAGAATGGTATCTCTCATCGGCCTACGACGTGGGGCGCGGTGCGGCTTTCGACATAGACCCTGACCATCTTGGACTGGAACTGTGGAGCTATGCTGGGGCAAAGCCTTGGACGGCGCAGGGCAAGACCATGGACGAGGCCACGCGCGGCGACATAACCGACGGTATCTGGTGGGACGGTGACCTGGGACGCGAACAGATATCGCAGAACGGGGGCAGTGGCTACAGCAGCAACCTCTACATAGCCAAGACCACAACTAGTGGCAGCAGTCACCTGAACGACCTCTTCCGACAGCAATATACTCGCACCGACGGCACCACAGGTACGGTGCGCGGCGGCACGGGCACACGGCCGGCCTTTTGTGGTGACATCGTGGGTGACTGGCGCGAGGAGATAATACTGATGAAGCAGGATGCAAACTCCTCGACGGGCATCATAGGTTTTTCAACAGACATTGCCACCGACCATTCCATGTACACTCTGCTCGAAGACCCACACTACCGGCTCGACTGTACCACGCGCGGCTACTACCAGACGCCCAACACCAGCTTCTATCTCGGCTACGACATGAAGCAAGCGCCACTGCCACCGTTCATGGTGACGGAGCTGCGCTACAAGGATGGAGCCGTCTTTGGCAGTGGGGCCACAGGCTTCACTTCGTTCGACCAGACCACTGCCATGACCTATGAGGACGGCAAGAGCCTTATGTTCGACATGAGTGGAGATAACACGCAGACCATAAACATAAAGGGTGAGGTGCGTCCGTCGGCCGTATATGTCATGGCTCCAAAGGGTCACGACTATACGTTTGGGGGCGATGGCAGACTCTCGGGCGATATGACTCTGTACAAGTCGATGCAGGGCAAGGCCACGTTCACAGGCGATTTCTGCTTCACGGGCAACACTGTGGTGAGCGAGGGAGAGCTTGACGTGAACGGCAAGATAGCAGGTATGGTGGTATTGAAGGCCAACGGTACGCTGGGCGGCAACGCCACGCTGGACGGTGGTATAGCGTTTGAGGGTTCGCTCAACTATGCCGGTTGTCGTCTTGCGCCTGGTGCGGGCGCCGGAATAGTAGGAGCGCTTCTCCGAAGTGCGACCACAGAAGGGGTAGTAGGAGCGCTTCGCCGAAGTGCGACCGCAGAAGGCACTACGGGTGAGGAGCGTTTCGGCACCATCACCATCAACAAGGATGTGACGCTGCCCGGACAGGTGTATGTGGAGTTGGACGTTGACATGGCGGGCGGCAAGCAAGACCGCCTCGTGGTGAACGGTAACCTGACATTGCAGGGCAAGAACACTTTTACGATAAACGGTGTGGATACTGTCAGCAAGGGACAGATGGTGCTGGCGGAGTGCACAGGCGTGCTGACAGCCAACGTCGCCGACTTGGACGTGCTTGGTCTTGACGGCAAGAACTGGACCATAAGCATAGAAAACAACAAACTCGTGCTATTCATTGAGAAGAGCCGCGATGCTGCGCAGAACGTGATATGGACGGGAAACGAGAGCGGCGCGTGGAACTTTAAGGACAAGAACTTCAAACTGAACGGCGGGGCCACGAGTTTTGTGACCGACGACGAAATACTCTTTGACGACACGGCCGAGCAGCGCGACGTGACAATAGACCGCACGCTCGTGACCAAGGGCTTGACCTTCCACTTCAACAATGGCAGCTACACTCTTTCGGGTGAGGGCTCGCTTGGCGGTGAGGCTTATCTCACAAAGAAGGGCAAAGGCGAGTTGACCATCGGACTTAGCGAGAACTCGTTCACTGGCAAGGTCGATTTGCAGGAGGGTAGTGTGACCGTGAAGACACTGGGCAATGGCGGTGTGGCAAGTTCGCTTGGTGCGGCGCCGGCCGACGAGGGCAACCTCACGCTTGGCAATGTGCGCCTGACGGTGCTCGACGACAACTGCGCCACCGACCGCGTGATGACGCTCACTGGCGACACGGCGGAGATTAGTGTGGCTGGGGCTATGTCGGTGACTGCCGACATTAAGGGTGCCAATACTGTGCTGGTGAAGAGTGGCGCGGGACAGCTCAACCTCACCTACAAAGGTCCTTACAGCTACAAGGAGACGGTGGTTAAGGAGGGAACGCTCAACCAGGGCAACTACCTCACGTTCTTTGGAGCCAAGGACAGCAAGATGACGCTCATGGGCGGCAAGGTGAAGCTTGTGGAGAACAAGACGAGCAGCACCATACCGACTTATACCTATCCCACCGTGGTGGCCGAGGGTACGGAAAGCACCGTGCAAGGCTCGTTCCGCAGCAATATCCTCGGCTCGTTCACGGGCAAGGGCACGCTCGTAATCTATGGCGGCGGCGACCGCTGTGCCATACACTCCGACTTCTCGCAGTTTGAGGGTACGTTGAAGCTTCAGGGCGGCAATGCCCTTTGGCGCGAGACGGTGAAAGACTTGCCGCTCACCGATGTGGTGATTGATGGAAAGATAACGTTACAGAACATCACCAACAAGTTTGTGGGCAATGCCAACACGAAGAAGACGCTCGGCTCGTTGGCCTCGACCTATTCTGACGCAAGGTTAGGTGCG
>CAVHDN010000185.1:0-4948 GCA_963634315.1 Flexilinea sp.
AATTGAACACGAGAGGAAACCATCGGTTTCCTCCGCAAGAAACCGCAGTTTTGGGACAAAAATCGGCGTTTTCGAACACTCCTGACAATACAAAATACATCACCAAAAAAAAAAAATGAGGAGTAAAAAAAATACATTGCGCTTTGTTGCACTTAAGTTCACTGGCTTCCAATGTAGCAACATTGTTAAGGTAAAGCACCGAGGCTTTCAGCGCTTCGACTTGAAGAAATCCACCATAAGCTGTGCACACTCCTCTTCCAGCACACCAGCCACAACGGTGGCTTTGGGATGGAACGCCCGTGGGGCATGGTCTTTGTAGCCACGCTTGGGGTCGCTTGCGCCATACACAATGCGTGATATCTGCGCCCAACCGATGGCACCGGCACACATGATGCACGGTTCTACGGTGACGTAGAGTGTGCAATCGGTGAGATACTTGCCGCCAAGCTGATTGGCTGCAGAAGTTATGGCCTGCATCTCTGCATGCGCCGTTACATCGTGGAGCGTCTCGGTAAGGTTGTGCGCCCGCGCTATCACACGTCCTTGGCACACAACCACCGCACCTATGGGTATCTCACCGGCCTTACGCGCATCCTCTGCCTCGGCCAAAGCCTTGCGCATGAACTGCTCGTCAAGCTTTTGTTGTTCTTCCTTTGTCATATTTGTCTTTTCTACTTCTGTAACGTCACGCTCATAAGTCCCACAACAACATCGTTGGCCAAGGTGCGCACAACAAGGCGATGCAATTTTTTTTGGGGGTTGAGCGGCAAGTCGAGCATCTGTGCAGCGCCGCCAGGTATCTCTTTCTGCGCCACCTTACCCGAAGGGTCATCGGCCTTGCCTTTATTCATGTGCAACTGAAGGTCTTCAAACAACGTGCGGCTCACTATGCCTGTGGCCAAGCCAACGCGATAGGGGCGCGGCATGGCGGCCGTATAAGCCAGACCGTCTATGTAGTAGTCTTGTTCTATTGGACACCAGTTGTCGGGATTGGTCAGTCCCAGACTCTCCGATGTACCGTCGGTATATTCCACACGCACCACCGCGTTGGCTATGCGGCTCTGCATGGGGTTGGTACTGCCAGCCATGAGCAGATAGGCATGCGATGCTTTGCCCTTCAGCGGCACAGCGATGCTGTCGGGATAGTTGTCCCAAAGCGATGTATAAGCTATGTTTAGCCCTTCCTTAGGTGTGGCAAACGGAATGCCGATGGCCGTGAACACGCCTTTGTCGGATTGAGAGCGTAGGGCCTTGTCGTCGATGTCTGCCGTCTTCTTGGTGGAACACCAGTCGCCTATGCCTTGCGTGGGCAAGCATAGTGTGGTGTAGGGCGAGCGTGGAGTGAGATACTTGTTCTTGAAAATGTCGGTGACGTTGGCGTTGAACAGTGCGGCCATGTCCGTAGTGCGACACGCCTCCGGCTTTACGTCATCAAACAGAGTGCCTTGGGCCACTGTCTCTTTTACCGGCGTCACGGGACTGTCGGGCTGCACCTTCACGGCATTGAGTACAATGGTCTGTACCGAGTCGGTCGAACCAGCCGTATCGACGAACCGTCCCAAACCACAGTTTTGTCTCATGACAATCTGTAGCGGACGTTTGAAGTTCTGCGTTATACGGTAAATCTCCTTGCCACCCTCACGCTTAAATGAGTAGGAAAGATAGGGAGTATGCACCGAGGCGGAGTCCCACGACGAGGGGAAGCCCGGACGAATGACACATCGGCCATAAAGAGCCTCGGGATTTATGCCAAACAAACCCTGCACAAAGGCACGCGAGGCAATGCCCGTCACGTCGGCGAAGTCGCGGTAGGCCTCACCTATGACCTTGTCAAAATAGGAAATCTGTCCGAAGTTGCCAGGGCTACTACCGAGGAACATGAAATCGACCACTGTGCCTTTCAACAATTCGAAGGCGGCATCGTTGCGCCCTGCCTCATAGTAAGCGAGTGCAGTGTGAAGCACTTCGGCCATGGCCACATTGTTCAGACTCCACTCATAGGGCATCCAGTTGGAAGTGCTCACCGTCTGATAGCTGTTGCCGTCGGCAGTGAAAGGAATGTGCGGTATGCGCGCGTCAACATAGCGTGTGGCTTGGTAGGACTGTTCCGGCGAACATGCTCCACAGTCTATTGGAGTATAGACACTCCACAGTGCCGCACTCTCGTGCTTGCGCTTCAGTCCCATGAAGTCTTCATATTCGGCCCAATAGCCATCGGCAAGCCATAGTCGCGAGTTCATAGCCTCAAGAATCTTGGCTGCCTCGTCGCGATAAGGCTTAGAGTCTTCGCCTATCAGTTCAGCTATGCGTGCGGCAAGCAGGTTGCCACGGTAGTTATAGGCGGAGCTGTGGGTCACGGCTCCACTGTTGTATTGCAATGCGTCGCTCGCCCAGATGCAGCAGTAGGCATCATACAGGCCGTCGTTGTCAGGGTCCCAGTTGAGCTTCTCCCATGCGAGGTGCGACTTGAGCACTGGCCACATCTTGCGCATATAGGCTGTGTCGGCGTCAAACTGGAAGTGCCAGAGCAGTTCATCCACATAAACGAGGTTCATGTCGTAGTGGTGAAACTGATGGTTCTTTTCCGGGTTGCGGCAGATGTAGCCGTCGCTGTACATGGGTGTGCCCCATTTGTAAACGCCGCGCGACAAATTGTGGCTTGGGTCTTGTGTGGGATGTGGTATGGTGGCAGGCACGCCCGTCACCTGACTCTTTGCGTAAGCGTCGAAGTGTGTGCGCTGCCGGTCGGGCCAACCGAGGAAGTCGCCCATGTAAGCTGCACGCCATCCGGGCAATGGCATTCGCCAACCCACTGCACCATGGTTCCACACCTGGCCGTCCCATGCGCCATCGGCCGCCATAACCATATTGCCGCCAATGGTGTTGATGAAGGCGTCGGGAGTGTTGAACTCCACCATCGAAGCCATGTCTCTGCGCTCGTTTTCCTGTTTGTCGAAGAGTTGCAGAAGACTGCTTTGCGGAGTCACGGCAAGAGCATTGTTCTCCAAAGACACACATACAGGCTGGCTCTTAATGGACACAGTGACCGTGGCCAGTTGGTTTAGTGTGGGCGAAGCCTCAAAACCGCCAGGTTTTTCCATGCGCCCGATGTCACCGAAGCGGCGGAACCGCATGACAGAGGTTTCACAGATGCGTCCCTCAAGCAACACTGCCGAAGAAAATCCCTCGGCCGCAAAACGCCACAAAGCCCCTTCCACATCGGTGCGGGCTATGACGCTAACATGCAGTGTGCCGCTTCCCCATCGTGGGTCGGTGAGAGTGTAGTCGCGCCGGCCAGCGTTGTATCGGGCCTCGCAATGTGCGGTGGAGTCGAGTGCTACGGTGGTGTTGCCTACAATAAGGCGAAAACTTATGTTTCGGCAGTCGCCTTTCTTATAGGAAGCGAACACTGGACGGTCGCTTGTCTCTATGCGATATTCCGTATGACCGCCATACAAGGCGCGTGTGTAACGGTTGGTTCCGTTTACGCAAACTATATCGTGCCCGTCGGGCTTGTAGCTCATCTTCCGCTCTGAAGCCGTGGCCGCAGAAAGGGCGAAGGCAAAGGCGGAAAGGACAAAAAGGGTTGCTCTCATAAATGTAATGGTAACTTTTGATGTTGTTTTTAGGTTTGTTTTAGTTCATTTCGTTTGCAAAATTAAGAATATAGTGACACAAGACCAAATGACAATAGTACGAAAATGGCCGTATTTTGTCCCTTTATGAAGTGAAAAGTTTTGATGTGTCGCCAATAAACGCTATTTTTGCATTGTTATACAACGACTCAACATCAGCAAAGGAAAGCAATGGCAACACACAACGACCTAGGGCAGTGGGGCGAACAGAAGGCGGTGGAACTTCTTGAGGCCAAAGGCTATCGCATAATGGAGCGCGACTGGCACTGTGGGCACCGTGATATAGACATTGTGGCCATGGGCTGCGACGAACTGGTATTTGTGGAGGTGAAGACGCGAAGCGGCAACTTGCTCGTCGCCCCTGAACTTGCCGTAAACAGGGAAAAGATGCAGTCGCTCTCCAAGGCCGCCAATGCGTTCGTCAAAACCAAGCGCATAGGGTTGCCCATGCGCTTCGACATCATTTCTATAGTCAAGGCCGATAACGGCGAATATGAAATAAAACATATAGAAAACGCTTTTCTTCCTATACCTTATTATACACATAGACGTTGACCATGGAAGACATCAAACTTATCCATCTCGATGAGACCGACTCCACCAACCGTTTTCTTCACGACTACCACGACGAGGAAGGCCGGACGATGACGGTTGTCTTTGCTGATTATCAAAGCGATGGCCACGGTCAAGGCTCCAACCACTGGGAGAGCGAACGGGGCAAGAACCTCACTCTAAGTTTGAAGACTCATCCTCAGAATGTGCCGGCCAACCGTCAGTTTGTCATGCTTGAGGCAATGGCTTTGGCCATCCGCTCGGTACTTTGCCTATATACGGACAGCGTCACCATCAAATGGCCCAACGACATCTATTGGCGTGACCGAAAGATAAGCGGCACTCTGTCGGAATGTGCCGTGAGCAAGGGAACGGTGAGAAGTTGCATCATTGGCATTGGCTTAAACGTAAACCAACAAGACTTCACGAGCGATGCGCCTAATCCAGTGTCGCTGCGACAGATTATAGGCAGAGACACCAACCTTAAAGACTTGCTCAACAGGTTGTTGCTATGCTTCAAGGACTACTTGGAACGAGTGAATACGGGACAACACGAAGAGATGCATCAAGCCTACAACGCCGTATTGTACCGCCGCAACCGTTTGTCAAGGTACAAAGATAGGGATGGAGAGTTTCTCGGAACGATAGAGAGAGTCGAACCCGACGGGCATCTCGTTGTGCGCAAGAAGCAGGGCGGAGTGAGAAGGTATGCGTTCAAGGAAATAGAATTCCGTGATTTATAGATGGAATTAGGATTATAG
>CAVHDN010000186.1:0-4938 GCA_963634315.1 Flexilinea sp.
GCGAGTGGGGTGTTACAGTCTGAACTCTTTCTTTATCTTATCTACGAGGTCAAGCTTTTCCCAAGTGAACAGTTCCACCTCAATCTCCTTTGTTTCATGGTAGTGGCTCGAGAAAATCTTCTTCACAGTCTCGGGCTTGCGTCCCATGTGGCCGTAGGCTGCAGTCTCAAGGAACATGGGCTGGCGCAGTTTCAGTGCGCGCTCGATGGCTTTCGGGCGCAAGTCAAACATTTGTGATATCTTGCAGGCTATCTCCCCGTCGGTCATGTTCACGTGACTGCGACCATAGGTGTTCACGTAGATGTTCACTGGCTGGGCAATGCCTATGGCGTAGCTCACTTGGAGCAACAACTCGTCGGCCACGCCAGCAGCCACGAGGTTCTTGGCTATGTGGCGTGCGGCATAAGCGGCTGAGCGGTCCACCTTGCTTGAGTCCTTGCCACTGAACGCTCCGCCTCCGTGCGCCCCTTTGCCGCCGTAGGTGTCAACAATGATTTTGCGGCCGGTGAGTCCCGTGTCGCCGTGCGGTCCGCCTATGACGAATTTGCCTGTAGGGTTTACGTAATACTTTATGTCGTCGTTGAAGAGGGCAAGCACTTTGGGCGAGTGTATCTGCGCCTTCACCTTAGGTATGAGAATGTTCACCACATCCTCGCGTATGGTCTCTTGCATGGCCTTGTCCGACGCGAAGTCGTCGTGCTGCGTTGACACTACTATTGTGTCTATCCGCTCCGGCACACCGTTGTCGCTGTATTGCACAGTCACTTGGCTCTTTGCGTCGGGACGCAAGTAGCCCATCTCCTTGCCGCCTTTTCTTATGTCGGCCAAAGTCTTCATTATAAGGTGTGCGAGGTCGAGCGACACCGGCATGTAGTTTTCAGTCTCATTGACTGCATATCCGAACATCATGCCTTGGTCGCCTGCTCCTTGGTCGTCAACCGTTCCGTTGTCAACGCCACGGTTTATGTCGGCGCTCTGTTCGTGTATGGCACTCAGTATGCCGCACGAATTGCCGTCGAACTGATATTCCGCTTTTGTGTAGCCAATGCGCTTGATGGTCTCGCGGGCCACGGTTTGCAAGTCTATGTATTGGTTGCTGCTCACCTCACCCATGAGCACCACCTGTCCGGTGGTACAGAAAGTCTCTATGGCGCAGCGTGCCTTGTCATCATAAGCGAGAAACTGGTCGAGTATGGCGTCGGATATTTGGTCGGACACTTTGTCGGGGTGTCCTTCAGACACTGATTCCGATGAGAATAGATATGACATGAATGTTTGTTGTTAAATGATTGGATGTGCAAAGTTACAACATGTAGCCCAAAGAGCCAAGGAAAAGCATTCTTTCTTTGTGGCTTGTGACTGATATACAGAGACTATGCATAGCCTCTGCGGACGGTTTGCCGCTACAGTGTCCTATATATAATAAAGGTAAGAAAAAGGGCCGCCGGCGTTATGCCTGCGGCCCCTTAAAGTTTTATATGGGCTTGTAATCGCGAGTGCCTTACTCCGGCATCATCACCACTTCCACCCTGTTGCCCGGCTTGAGGAACTCAGCCACAAAGGCCGACACGCTCTCCACGGTCTGTGCCTCCACGGTCTTCTTGTAGTCGGTGTAGAAGTCAACGCCAAAGTTGCGGTAGTCGTCTATCACGCCAGCCCAGTAGTTGTTGAGCTTTGTGCGGTCGTCGAAGTTCTTCAGCATATACTCCTTCACCTTCTTGAGCATGTCTGCGTCGCAGGTCTTGGCCAAGCCCTCCATCTCACTGCGCATGCAACTAAGCGCCACGTCGGCTTTCTCGGGCTTCATGGGACAGTAGGCAAATATCGATATGTTGGTCTTCTCGTCCAACCTTGTTGAGTTGGCGATAGCGCCCACGGTGTAGGCTGCGCTCTCCTGTTCACGTATCTTTGCCAGATAAATCATGCTCAATATCTGTCCAGCCATGTCGGCCTTTACTTCGTTTCCAAGCGTGTAGGGCAACTTGTTGTTGCGCCACACCATGACAGACATTGCCTTCGGCGTCTCCATCTTGCGCTTGAAGCTGTTCACTACCACTCCCACCGGGTCAGTGCTCACGTCGTGTCCCTTCACCACCTTCTTCTGTGCAGGTAGCGAAGCTATGTACTGCTCTATGAGCGGACGTATGGAGTCCTCGTCGAAGTTGCCCACCACGGTGAACGTGTAGGCCGCTGCATTGGCCGTGCGCTCCTTGGCTATCTGAAGTATGCGGTCGTAGTCAACCTTCTTCAGACTCTCGACGGTGAGCGGAGCGAAGCGCGGGCTGTGGCACGTGGTGGTTACGCTGAGCGAGTCGGAGAAAGCCGCATCGGGTGACACTGCCTTGTTCTTCAGCGACACCTCGTAGGTTTTCATCAAGTTGTCGAACGACTCCTGGTCTTTCTTTATGTTGGTGAAATAGAGATAGACAAGCTGAAGCATGGTCTCCACGTCCTTAGGCGTGGAAGAGCCGTTTATCAACTGTCGGCGTGGAGTGAGCGAGAGCGACGCACTGGCTATCTTTCCAGCCAAAGCCTTCTCCAGTTCGGTGTGAGAGAAATTGCCAAGTCCGCTGGCCTCTATCACGCTGCCAAACATGTTAAGGTTGACGAAGTCGCTTGGCGAACTGTAGAGCGACGAACCGCCTTGGCCGTCGGCAGATAGCAACACCTGGTCTTTCTTGTAGTCGGTCTTCTTGAGCACCACCTTTGCGCCGTTCGACAGCGTCAACTCGGTGTAGCCAAACTTCTCGTTTTTCGTCTCTTTGGTTATCTTTCCCTTGGCAGGCAACTTTGTTATCAAAGGCTCGTTCTTCACGTTGTCCACATAGGCGGTGAGCTTTTCAGCCCTCACACCGTTGATGGCCTTGAGCAGTCCCTCCTTTGTGGGCAGAGTCGCGCCGTCCTTCTCGGCGTTGAAACTCACCACCACCATGTTGCTGTCGTTTTCGGGCACGAGCGACTTCATAAAGAGGTTGATGCTTTCGAGCGGGAAGTTGGGCACCACCTGCTTCATGATGGCATAGTAGTCGTCGATAGACGGTATCGGTTCGTTGTCGAGGAAATGGTTCTTGTAGGCGTCGCAGAACTGCGAGTTGTAACGCTTGTCCTTGTTGCTGTAGGTCTTGTCGAGTGCACTGAGGAAGTTGGCTCTCTGGCGCTGATACTCTGTGGCTGTGAAACCGAACTGTGCCGCGCGCATTGCCTCGCGAAAGACTGCGGCGATAGCCTCCTCGGTGCGGCCTTCCTTAGGCATGGCGTCAAGCTCAAAGGCATACTTGGTCTTTGAGAACAGATAGTTGTCGAAGTCGCCCTCAGCGTTCACAAACGGACTTTCGGCCTTTTGCGCATACTCGCTCAGACGAGCGTTGAGCATGGACATGGCCACGTTGACGGCATACTTTTGCACTAAATAGATGAGACTGTTCTTGGCAGAGTCGGGTATGGCATCCTGCTTGAACATCAGCATGATGGAGTTGTAGCGCTGCTCCTTGTCCTTGTCTATCACCACGATGGGCTCCGCATTGTCGGGCACTTCCACAGTCTCCACCTTGGTCGGATTGGCCGGCATGGTTATGTTGCCGAAGAGTTGCTTGATTTGGGCCTCCACCTTGTCAACGTCGATGTCGCCCGTCACGATGATGGCCTGGTTGTCCGGACGATACCACTTCTCGTAGTAGTCCTGCAGCACCTGCGGCTTGAACGTGTTTATTATCTCCATCTTGCCTATAGGCATGCGCTCGCCATACTTGCTGCCGGGATAGAGCGTGGTGAAGTTGCGCTCGAGCATGCGCATTACCGCTCCGGTGCGCAGACGCCACTCCTCGTTTATCACGCCGCGCTCCTTGTCAATCTCCTCGGGAGTGAGCGACAAGCCGTCGGCCCAGTCGTAGAGTATGAGCAGACAAGAGTCGATGGCTCCGCTGCGGTCGGTGGGCACATTGCTGATGTTATAGACCGTCTGGTCAATGCCCGTGTAGGCGTTGAGGTCGGTGCCAAACTTCACGCCGATGGACTCGCAGTAGCGTATGAGGTCGTTGCCCTTGAAGTGCTTGGTGCCGTTGAAGCACATGTGCTCAAGGAAGTGGGCCAGTCCGCGCTGGTCGTCGTTCTCCTGCAGCGAACCCACTCGCTGGGCTATGTAGAACTCTGCCCTGTGCTCCGGCCAGTTGTTGTGGCGGATGTAGTAGGTGAGTCCGTTGGACAGATGGCCCAACCGCACGTCTTTGTCAACTGGCACCGCCATGCTTGCGCCGGGCTGTGCCTGCACCATGACTGTGACTAAGATAGCCACGATGCTCACCAATAGTGATTTCAGTTTCATAAAAGAATTGGTTTTGTTTATTTGTTGTTTGTTATCCATACCTGCAAAATAGCTCTTTGTCTGCGTCTTAAGAGCCTGTCGCATGGTGCGAGGCCAAGCTAATTCACGGACATACTCATGCCGTTTGCGGTTGCAAAAGTAAGTATAAAATCCCACACGCATGCTCTTTGGTGCATATAAATGGTGTTTAGAAACATTATTTACACGTGTCTTTCCAAGCATACTGCTGCATGATGGTCGCGACAACAGCTATGCTTTAGCAGTCGTAAAAGGCATGTTTAGCTCTTCTAAAGAGCATCTATTGACATACTGAAGAGCATGTCTAGCCATTGTAAACAATAAGAACAGCCCTGCCAAGGGTGGGCTAAAGCGTGTTGTTAAAGTTTCTTTCGCTAGTCAAGACGGCCAATGTCGAAAAAAAGTAGTAAGTTTGCAAAGCATTTTCGGCACCTAACAGCCAACAGACATCAGCACAGACGAAAACGATGAACGAAGATTTTGACATAAGACATGAGGCCACGTCGTCGGAGAAGGACTTTGAGAACGCTCTGCGCCCTCTGCGCTTCAGCGACTTCAGCGGACAGCCCAAGGTGGTGGAGAACCTCGAAGTGTTCGTC
>CAVHDN010000187.1:0-4932 GCA_963634315.1 Flexilinea sp.
GACAGTGACTGCCAAGAACGGCATGAGCGTCACGTTGGCTTCCGATGCCCACGTTGTAGAGGAAGTTGTTGTCACGGGTATGCAAAAGGTTGACAAACGTCTGTTTACGGGTGCAACAACCAAGATTGACGCATCAAACGCAAAGATTGACGGTATGGCCGACATCTCCCGTTCGCTTGAGGGACGTGCCGCCGGTGTCTCGGTGCAAAACGTGTCGGGTACGTTCGGTACAGCCCCGAAGATACGTGTGCGTGGTGCAACGTCCATCTATGGCAGTTCCAAACCTTTGTGGGTTGTGGATGGTGTCATAATGGAGGATGTGGTCGATGTGAGTGCCGACCAGCTTTCTTCGGGTGATGCCAACACCCTTATCAGTTCTGCCATTGCAGGACTCAACTCCGATGATATTGAGAGCTTCCAGATATTGAAGGACGGTTCAGCAACGTCCATCTATGGAGCGCGCGCCATGGCAGGTGTGATTGTCGTGACTACAAAGAAAGGTAAGGCCGGTCAGGCTCATATCAGCTATACGGGCGAATATACCATGCGCCTCATACCTTCATATTCCACTTTCAACATAATGAACTCCCAAGACCAGATGGCCGTTTATCAGGAGTTGCAGCAGAAGGGCTTCCTTAACTACGCCGAGACAGCAAACAGTGCCAATAGCGGTGTGTATGGAAAGATGTATGAACTGCTCAACACCTACAACGCTACCACTGGCCAGTTTGGTCTTGCCAACACCAATGAGGCCAAGGCCAACTATCTGCGTCAGGCAGAGTATCGCAATACCGACTGGTTCAAGGAACTGTTCTCTACAGCCATCCAGCACAACCACTCCATTAGTTTGAGCGCAGGTACCGACAAGGCACAGTATTATGCTTCTGTCAGCGCCATGTTCGACCCGGGATGGACTAAGAAGAGCGAGGTGGAGCGTTACACGGCCAACTTCAACGCCAACTACAAGGTTTCGTCGAAAGTTACTGCCGGACTTATTGGAAACGCATCCTATCGTAAGCAGACGGCTCCTGGTACCATAAGTGCCACGACCAACAGTGTTACGGGTGAGGTGTCGCGTGCTTTCGACATTAACCCTTATTCTTACGCGTTGAACACATCGCGCGCGCTCGACAAGGACACCTACTACACGCGCAACTATGCTCCGTTCAACATCTTCCACGAGCTTGACAACAACTACATCGACCTCAACGTTGTTGACTTCCGCATGCAGGCCAAGCTCGCATATAAGCCCATCACCAAGGTGGAGCTGTCGGCACTCGGAGCAGTGAAGTACAGTGCCACAACCCAGGAGCACAACATCAAGGACGACTCCAACCAGGCACAGGCTTACCGCGCTATGGGTACATCCACTATTCGCAAGAAAAACAACTACCTCTATACCGACCCCGATGACATCTACGCACTGCCTGTGTCAGTGCTTCCTTATGGAGGTATCCTCGACCGTACCGACAACCGCATGTTCGGTTACGACTTCCGTGCTACGGCTCAGTATAACGACGCTTTCCTTGACGACACACACATCGTCAATGCTTATGCCGGTCTTGAGGTGAACAGCGTACAACGCCACAGCACTTGGTTCCGTGGATGGGGTATGCAGTACAACATGGGCGAGACTCCTTCTTACGCCTATGCCGTGTTCAAGAAGAGTCAGGAGCAGAACTCCGACTACTACTCGCTCACCAACACCAACGAGCGCAGCGTTGCCTACTTCGCCAACGCCACCTATTCTTATAAGGGACGCTACACCATCAACGGAACTTACCGTTATGAGGGTACCAACCGCCTCGGCAAGAGCCGCAGCGCACGTTGGTTGCCCACATGGAACATTTCAGGTACATGGAACGTGCATGAGGAGAACTTCTTCAAGAAGCTCGAACCTGCGTTCTCACACTTGGCGTTCCGCCTGTCCTACTCGCTTACCGCTGACCGTGGTCCATCCGACGTGACCAACTCACGCGTGGTCATCAGTTCGGAGAACCCTTGGCGTCCGTTCGCAAGCGTGAAGGAGACACAGCTCTACATCTATCAGTTGGCCAACAACGACCTTACTTATGAGAAGAAGCACGAGTTCAACATTGGTTTCGACGCTGGCTTCCTCAACAACCGCATCAACTTCAACTTCGATGCCTATAGCCGTCGCAACTATGACCTTATCGGTATAGCCAACACGACAGGTGTGGGTGGTGAAGTTCAGAAGTATGGTAACATCGCCACCATGAAGTCGAGCGGTGTCGAGCTCTCGCTCTCTACAACCAACATCAAGACCGACGAGTTCTCTTGGACCACCAACTTCATCTATAGCCACACCAAGAATAAGGTGACTTCGTTGAAGACCACAACACGTGCCTACGAGCTTGTGACTGGTTCTGGTTTCGCTATGGAGGGCTATCCCGTGCGCGGCTTGTTCTCGTTCCAGTTTGCCGGACTGTCTAAAGATGGTCTGCCCCAGGTGGTCAATACCGAAGGCAACGTCACCACTACCGACATCAACTTCCAAGACTACGATGAGGACAATCTCCGCAACAACCTCGTTTATTCGGGCAATGTTGACCCGACAGACGTTGGCTCGTTCGGCAACATCTTCAAGTACAAGAACTTGACCTTGAATGTGTTCATCACATATTCGTTTGGCAATGTGGTACGTCTCGACCCTGTCTATTCCAATGAGTACGACGATCTCGTGTCATTGCCCAAGGAGTTCAACAACCGTTGGGTGGTGCCTGGCGATGAGAGTCGCACAAGTGTACCAGTCATAGCTAGCAAGTTGCAGAACGACCTCGATGCCAATTTGAGCTATGCTTACAGCGCATACAACTACTCCACAGAGCGCATCGCCAAGGGCGACTTCATCCGCATGAAGGAGATATCCATTGGCTATGAGTTCCCCAAGAGCATAACCAGCGCGCTCAGGGTGAACAACCTCTCGCTCAAGTTGCAGGGCACAAACCTTTTCCTGCTTTACGCCGACAAGAAGCTCAACGGACAAGACCCGGAGTTCTTCAACACTGGTGGTGTGGCCGTGCCTATGGCAAAGCAGTTCACGCTTACATTGAAATTAGGTCTTTAAGCTAAAAAGTAGAATAAACGATGAAAAGAAACAATATATTATATGTAGGATGCTTGGGCATTGCGATGGCGTTCGCTTCGTGCGACAGCTATCTTGACACCATGCCCGACAACCGTACGGAGATTGACACCGAGGACAAGGTGTCTTCGCTCATCACGTCGGCCTACCCAACACACGGATACCAGATGGTGAACGAGCTTATGGGCGATGATGTTGACGACATGGGCTCGCGTTACAACGCTTACACCGACAGATTTGTTGATCAGGTATATGCTTGGAAAGATGTTACCGAGAGCAGCAACGACGCTCCTCTGTTCATTTGGGAGGCCTTCTATGGTTCCATAGCATCGGCCAATCAGGCTTTGGCCTCAATAGAGGAGATGGGCGGAGCCACAACGACTACGCTTAAGGAATGTAAGGCAGAGGCTTTGATGTGCCGTGCCTTCGGACACTTCATTCTTGTCAATGAGTTCTGTCTCAACTACAACCCCGAGACCAGCACTACCGACCTTGGCATACCCTACGCTGAGGCTCCTGAGACCAATCTCTATGGCAACTACACACGTGGAACTGTAGCAGAGGTCTATGAGAAGATCGACCGCGACATACAAGAGGCACTCCCACTCGTGGGCGACTCCCACTTGTCGGTGTCGAAGTATCACTTCAACGAAGAGGCCGCTTATGCGTTTGCCGCTCGCTTCTATCTGTTCTATCAGAAGTGGGACAAGGTGGTTGAATATGCCAGCCATGTTCTCGGCTCATCGCCAAAGGCCAAGCTCCGCGACTGGGATGCACATGAGGCGCTTGGCATTACCAACGACCTTACACCGCGTTGGAACAAGTACATCGAAGCTTCCGACCCAGCTAACCTGCTGCTCATTCCGACCACATCATCGTTTGGACTGTTCGAAAGCAACTACCGTTATCTCACCAAGTACTCTCACAACAGTTATATAGCCAGCACCGAGGATGTGTCGGCCACCAACATTTGGGGCTCATCGAACATGATGCGTTGCAAACCTATGGTGTTCAAGGGTGGTGCAATGGACCGCACGCTCATAGCCAAGTGTCCTTACATGTTTGAGGAGACCGACCCTGTGTCGAAGATTGGTTACTATAAGTCGGTATATCCCGCTTTCAAGGGCGACTTGCTTCTCTTGGAGCGTGCTGAGGCTTATGTGATGTTGAAGAAATACACAGAGGCTTGCGCCGACCTGACCACATGGATGCAGAACTGGACCAAATCGACCAAGACACTTACCACGGAAACTATCAATAGCTTCTATGGTCCTATGGCCTACTACCAGTGGAACGCTCCTACGCAGAAGCGTCATCTCCATCCCGCCTTTACGATTGATGCCGAGGGAAGCACTCAGGAGAACATGCTCCAGTGTGTCCTCAACTTCCGTCGTCAGGAAAACCTGCTCGAGGGCATGCGCTGGTGGGACATCAAGCGTTACGGTATAACCATATATCGTCGAACCTTTAACGCCGATGGCGAGCCTGAAACAGTGACCGACTCGCTCACACTCAACGACCCGCGCCGTGCCATACAGTTGCCGTCAACGGTTATTGAGGCTGGCATGCAGCCCAACCCTAAGGGAACAACCCAAGTAAATGTTGTAGATACTCTTACAAAAGTGTCATTGATGCATTGGAATGATTAATGTAAAGCATTGGAAAAAATGAAGAAGACATATATATTGGCAGCGTTTGCCGTTTGCACGATGGGACTTGTTTCCTGCTCTGATGACGACTTGTCGTCGGAGAGTGTCATCGTGGCCGACAAGGTTGACGAGACACCGTTCGACAAGTGGCTTAAGGTGAACCTTGTGACCCCATAT
>CAVHDN010000188.1:0-4929 GCA_963634315.1 Flexilinea sp.
TCTGGTAGAAATGAGGCACTTTTCTCATAGAAATGAGGCGCTTTTCTCATAGAAAAGGGGCGCTTTTCTAAAAGGGTGTAAAGACAGGTCTTGAATACTGCAAAACATTTTTACATTTATTGCCGTAGAGACAACCCTCTGTCGTTTTGACACAATCATATAAGGTGGGTTCTATAAATTCCAACCGTTAGTCATTTACCCTTTTCGAGACAAACGTCTCTGTTCTGCTTTAGTTCTTCAGCAAAAAGGTATTCATGGAGTGAGGAGCCAGCGTGTCGCAAAGCGTTCGTCCGGCCAGGCTGACGGAAAGTTTCTGCCCTTTGTCCGACACATTGCCAGCAACCACCGCAAAGCCTCCTTTATCCAGACGGAACACCACAGCCATGATGCCCTCGGCAGTCTTGGGCAAGTAGCCCACCATGCGGCTACCCGGTGCCACGAAGTGGGCGAAGTGCTTCACCGCATAGTATTCAGCCGTGTAGCGGAACTGTCGCGTTCGGCTGTCAACATGTATGAGAGCGTTTTGGCTCCAACCCCAAGACCCGATGCCCCGGTCGGGCAGTATGAAGTTCCAGTTGTACCACTCGTCGCACCCACGGCCCACATTGTCGCTGATGAGGAAGAATGTGTGCTCAGCGGCTTTCCAGTCCATGTTGCCGTTGCCACACTCGTTTTCCGAACAGATGTAGTGATAGTCGGGGTGCTGCTTGCGAATGGCAGGCAATATCTCGCGTCCCTCCCACTGAAAAGCCAGGCCGCTGATGCAGTGGCGCAGACTGTCGTCGCTCAAAATCTTCTCCACGTGATCCTGACGATTGGTGTTGAACGTGCCGAGATAGAGCTTCACCTCAGGATGTTGCTTGCGCAGTGTGGGTGCGAGATAGTCACGGTTGAAGCGCACTGTGCCCTCCACCGTCCATGCACAGCCGGGATAGGGCGTGTAGGAATACGCCTCGTTCTGGTAGATGACCATGTCGATGGGCACTCCCTGCTCCTTGTAAGCGTCTATGAACTTGCAGAAGTAGTTGGCGTAGGCTTGCAGGTAGCGCGGGTCCTGAATGAAGTAGTCCTGTGTGGCAAGGCGGCGCGGGAACTGTCCCTTGCGCTCGCCAAGAAACTTCATCTCGTCCTCGTCTATGCCCTCCACAGAGCCGTAAAGCAGATAATCGACCTGCGCATTGGCATTGTTGTAGCGGCTGCTCACCACGGGATAGTCGCCCGTGATCTTCATCCACGACGGAGGGCTCCACGGTGAAGCCCAACAAGCAAGACTTGGACAGTATTTCTGTGCGGCACGTATCATGGGAATGATGGTGCGCCTGTCGCGGTCAATGTTAAAGTAGCGCAGCTCAAGGTCGCCCTTCACCTCATCGCAGCTGTACCACGAGCGGGCATAGTCGCTGGCATTCATGGGTATGCGTCCTCGGGTCATGCGCAGGTCGCCCTGCGGCGAGAAGATGTTGCGGAGTATCTCGTCCTGCTCGTCACGCGTGAGCATGAGCAAAGCCTCCCAGTCAAGCTCGTTGAAGGTGGTGCCCCATGCTCGCCATCTGGTGCCCTCTGTCGTGTCGTTGACGGTGAGCAAGGCCTTGTCGGCCGACCTCTTCTGCAACTTCACCCTTGCCTCCTTCCAAAAGCTGCCCTCGGTGGTAGTTACCTTTGTCACTGTTTGTGCAGCCATCGCCAAGGGCAATGCCAAGGCGACGGCTGCTGTGGAAATCATGGATAGTATTGTCATTTACGTATTAAAGTTGACAGTTTTTTTATTTCACTGCGACCTTCACGCGTTTGGCCGAGCCTTCCACAATATAGATGCCAGCCGGGAGGTTTTCGGCGCTCGCCACTCGGCTGCCGTCCAAGCGATACACAGCCTTCACATCGCCCACAATGCACCCCTTTCCGCCGCGCACCCAAGTGTCGTCGGCCTTGTTTTGGCTGATGTCGGTGACGGTGCTTGTGGAGATGTAGAACAGTTGGAAGTCGTCAGCCGACATCCACGTGCCTGTAAACATCTTGCCCGTGAGATACATGTCGTTGGTGAAGCCTAGGGTGAGCACACCGTCGGTCACCACAATGTCGTCGATGTTGTAGCTGTTCCAGCCGTTGCCCAGCTCGCCACCTGTGTTGCCGTCGGCCTTTACCTCGGTTTTGAGATATTGGTTGGCGGTTTGTGCAGTGACAAACGCACCCTCACCATTGGAGCGAGCCTTGGCCACAAGGCGGTAAGTGCCGTTGGGCAAGTTGCGGAGCGTCTGGTGTCCAGTGTACCAGAGGTTGCCTGCCGTGGCGTTGTATGAGTCGAAGTAGGTGTTGGCCGTGTTGCCGCTATAGTGCTCGCCACTCTTTATCTTCGCGTCGCCATTGGTCAGTGACAGTTGCCATCCTGTCTCCGCCTCAGCCCCAGCGTTCTCTATCATAAAGGAGAAGTCGGTGGTCTCACTGGGCTGCTGCGACAGTTTCACCGCCACGATGCCCTCCTGCAACTGTCGTATAAGGTCGTCCACCTCGGTCTGCGAGGTGAGCGAAGGAAGCAGGGCCTCTTGCTCGTCCATGAGCGTTTGAAGTCTCTGTCGTGTCTCTTGGGTATAACTCTCATTGCCAATAAGTGAAGTAGCTTCGGCTTTCACCTTATTATATATGGCCGTTGTCGGCTGGTTAGAATAGACCGGAATGGTGTCGTTGACATCCATCTCAACACGGTTCAGCGTAAAGTCGGTCACACAGAACCATCCCTTTGTTTTGCCACCCGAAGTGGAGGCATAGCCCACACGCAGCTTACCGTCGGTGCCCACTATGATTTTCTCCGTGGTCTGCTGTTCCCAACCCTCGGTAGTGTTCCATATAGCCACCTGCTTAACGGGTGACACCACAGTGTCGCCCTTTGTCATGAGGTAAGCGTGTTGGTCGGTAATCTCACCCGGGCCGCACATCGACACACACGATAGAGTGTAAGCGCCGGGCTCCAGTCCGTTGAGGTCCTGATAGATGTCCATTGAGGTGAAACTTTTCGACCAGCTGTTCCAGCAAGTCTTTCCGGCGATGGTATTGGTGCGGAAGTCACCGCTGGAGCTCACGTTGGCTGTGTGCCAGCCATTACCCTCATTGGCGAAGTTGGGGTTTTCTATAGTGTCGTGCACCTGCTCCTCCTGCTCTTCCAGTCCGATGACACTCTTCACCGACTCCATCAGAGCGTCCATGCTTTGCGCCTCGCCCTGCTCCGCCTTGCTTATGGCTGCGTCGAGGGCCGTCTTTTGGTCGTTGTCAAGGCTGCCAGCCTCAATGGTAGCCAGTCCCTTGGCTTCCTTGAGCATCATGGGCTGCAGAGACTGGTCGTCGCCCACCACGTAGCTGGTGAACGAGTTGGCGGGAAGTGTGGCGGTGAGGTATGCGCCGTCAACATCCATGGTCAGGGTCTTCTCCGTGCTTGTCGTGTTGCCAGCCACCACGACGATGGCTCCGTCGGGCGTGAGTGCCGAGAGCACCAGATTGGCCTCGTCGGCGGCAAGTATCTTCGATCCCGGGGCTATCAGGTGGCTGTAGTGCTTGAAGGCATAGTATTCCGCCGTGTAGTTAGGCTTGTTGTCGGCAGAGTTCACTTGCACAAGAGCGTTCTGCTGCCATCCCCAAGGACTCACGCCATTGTCTTTCAATATGGCGTTCCAGTAGGTATAGGTAGTGATGTTGTTGGCCAGATAACGGTTGATGAGGTAGAACGTGTGTGCAGCCGCGCTCCAGTCGAACGTGCCACTGCCGCACTCGCTCTCTGTCATCACCGCCTCATACTCAGGATGACGCGTCAACGTCTCGGTCATGGCGTTGGCTCCCTCCCATTGGAAACCTATCTGTTTGCAATACTTGCCAATGTTGGGTGTGTTGAGTATCTGCTCAAAGATGTTCAGACTGCCAGTGTTCATCGTTCCCACTATGAGCGTCACTTCCGGATGGTGCTCGGCAAAGTACGGGCCGAGATAGTTGGCAAGAAATTTGCCCGTGGTGACGGCTTTCCATGAACATCCAGGATAAGGCGTGTTGGAGTAGGCCTCGTTCTGGTAGGCCAGTGAGGTGATGTCGATGCCCTCGGCCTTGTATGCATCGATGAACTTGCTGAAATAGAGACAATAGGCGTTGTAGTACTGTTCGTCGGCTATGAACTGGTCATTGAAATAAGGCGGCACGCCGAAGGGACAACCGTTGGTACTCGTCTTACGCTGAGCGTAATGCTTGTTGGTCTTCATCCATTGTGGCGGGCTCCATGGCGATGCCCAGAATGTCATTTCGGGGCACTCAGCCTGTGCGATCTTGATGGAAGGAATGACCGCCTCCTTGTCGCGGCTGATGGAGAAGTTTTTCATCTCGAAGTCACCGTCGGTCTCGTTGCAGCTGTACCAGTCGCGGGCGAAGTCGCTGGCCCCGATGGGTATGCGTCCCACCGTCATGCGCAAGTCTCCGTAGGGACTGAACGCACGTTTTACGAACAGTTGCTTGTCGGTCTCGCTCATGAGACAGTAGGCATCGTAGTCAAGCTCGTTGAAGCACGTGCCCCATCCCTTGAACGTTTGTTTCGGATTGTCGGTTCTGATGACGATTTGCGGTTTTCCCACCACCTTGTCGGCCACTTCCACTGTAGCCATCTTCCAATAGTTGCCGTCGGTGGAGCGGAACATCAGCGCCTGGCGTTTGTTGGCCGATGCTGACATCACGGTCAGCGCGGCCAAGAAAAGTAATGATTGATGTTTCATTGTTGTAAGTTAGACGTTATTAAACGCTGCAAAGATAGTTTGCTTAGAAAGCAACGCCAACTATACAAGTAACCAACGGTGAACGTGTAACGTTTGCACGGGTCTTTGTTACGTGCCTAACGTTGTTTTGTTACGTGTGGGCTACCTCTCCGCATCCTCTTTTTCATTGGGTGCAGCTCGGAAATCTGCA
>CAVHDN010000189.1:0-4923 GCA_963634315.1 Flexilinea sp.
CAAGCCCGATGACTGCGCAGTGTAGTAGGTGCAGATTTCCAAGCTGCACCCTCGCGCACAAGGTTCGAAGAAACGCTACTATTGCCACCCCGTTATACTCTGGTCAAGGTTGGGGTTCTTCATTATGTCGCTCTGCGGAATGGGGAAGAAGTAGTACTTGTCGTCCCATTTGCGGTTGACTGTCTTGCGGGCGTAGCTGTAGGTACCGTCGTCGTTCTTGGTTATGTGCATCTCCGTAATCTTGGTGAAATACTTGTCGCCCTCCTTCCATCGGCGCACATCCCAGAAGCGGTGCCCCTCAAACGCCAGTTCCACACGCCGCTCATTCTGATACTTAGCCCAAAACTCGTCGTTGCTCAGTCCGGCAGGCATGTCCTTCATCTTAGAGCGCAGGCGGGTCTTGCTGGCTAAGTCGCAAGCGGAGACGGGAAACTCATCGCTTGTGGCATAGGCAGCATCGGCCCTACCCTGACTCTTGAAATAGTTGAACACCGCCTCGGCATAGTTCAGATAGGCCTCGCCCATGCGGAACACCACCCAACTGTGCTTGAACGTGTTGGCCGTACTGGGACGCGTATCGGTGGCCGACACAAGGAGCTTCTTCAGATAGTAGCCCGTGGGCGTACCGCCATAGAGCGGCAGACCGTTGACTCCACCTTGATATGTATAGACAAGGCTCGTGGCCCAGTTGGGCCAACGCTTGGTCTCATTGTGGCAGATGGTAAGCTCGAAGCGCGGGTCACGTCCCTTGTAGGGGTTCTTCTCGTCGTAGCCACTGCCCTCCTCATTAATGCCCTTGCCCGTGCTCTGCATCTCGTAGGCATCAACAAGATCCTGCGTGGGACAGTTGCCGCCGTTGCAGTTTTCAAGTCCCACAGGGAAGTTGGCCTGCTCCAGACTCCTGCTGTCGGTAAGGCTGCGGTAGAAGATTATCTCCTTGGTGCTTTTGGCGTTGCTGTAGTTGTCGGAAGCCCAAAGGCAGTCGTAGGTGGGAGCCAATCCCTTGCCCTGCTTCTCGGCAGAGTCAACAAGAGCCTTGCAGGCCGTGGCCGCCTCGTACCAAAGTTCCGCGTCGTTGTTGGGGTTGAACAGCGGACTGGCGTGGTAAAGCGAGGCGCGAGCCTTGAGGGCAAGCACAGCCAACTGTGTGGCGCGCCCTGTCTCTATGGTCGACAGAGCCATCTCGCCCAGTTGGGTGTAATCAACAACAATGGAGTCCTTTATGCTGTCGCACGAAGCGTTGATGAAGCGGAACACCTCGTCGGCCTTCGACATGGGCAAGGTGTTTAGCTGACTTGCCGACATGTTGGTGCAATAGAGAGGCGCACCGTTGTACTGGCGCACGAGGCGGAAATAGTAGTAGGCGCGCAGGAAACGAGCCTCCCAGCGCATGTTCCTGTACTTGAACATCTGCTTCTCGTAGTCGTCATTGTAGTAGAAGTTGTCGAACGTCTCATCGCCAAACTCGTCAAGGAAGAGGTTGCAATAGGCTATGCCCTTCAGACTGCTCTTCCAGTAGGCATGGTGAGGATTGGTGGGACTTAGCGCACCGTTGTAGAGGTCTTCTATGGCATTGCCGTTATAGGCATACTCACTCTCATCGGTGGCCGAGGCCCACATGGCGTTGCCATAGTTGCCGCAATCCTTGTAGGTGGTGAAATATGTCTTGTCGTTCTCATAGTCCATCTCGTTGTAGGCGGTGGTGAGGAAGCCCTCCACACGTCCGAACTCTTGGGTCATGTAGTCGCGGTCATACACATAGTACTCGTTGTAGTCCATCTGCTCGGAGCAGCTGCACATGGCGAGCAGTGACATGGTGGCCGAAAATATTCTGAATCGTTTCATGATGTTCTGTTTTGTTGTTGTTCAATTTTCTAAAAAGTCAACTTCACTCCAGCCACTACGCTGCGTGTGAGCGGCTGTTTCTGTCCGTAGCTCTCGGCATTGCCGCAAGGCACGTTGTCCCAGCAGAAGAGGTCGATGCCGCGCAGATAGACCGTAGCCTCGTTTACAATCTTCGTGTGTTGGAGCAAAGCCTCCGGCAGTTTGTAGTAAACCTCCACGTTGCGCAGCTTCAGATAGGAGCGGTCAACGAGCCAGAGCGTGGAGTTGCGGTAGTTGTTGTCGTTGCTGCTTGAGCTGAGGCGCGGATAGAGCGCAGTCTCGGCCGTTTCCGGAGTCCAACGGTTGTCGTAGGCATACTGCGAGATATTGGTGTTGCCTATCAGCGGCCAATACATTCCCTTAGTGTTGAGCATGCCCGAATAGAGTCCTGTGCCTTGGAACATCATGTTGAAGCCCAAACCCCTCCACTCTGCACCGAGATGGAACTGGTAGTATATGCCAGGCGAGGTGGAGTGGCCAATGGCCACAACATCGTTCTCGTCTATCTTGTTGTCACCGTTCACGTCTTCATACTTCACGTCGCCCGGCACCACAGTACTGAAAGTCTGCTCCGGCGAGTTGGCTATGTCGGCCTCGTCCTTGAAGAAGCCTATGGCCTTGAGACCGTAGAGTTGGTTCAACTGGTCGCCAGTCTGCACAAGGTTGGCATAGGCCCGCGGCTCTTCGGCCATCTCCTTTATCTTGTTGCGGGTGTAAAGGTAGTTGCCGCCTATGTTGAAGGTCACGCCGCCCAAGGTCTTGGTGTAGTCCAATCCCACTTCCACACCCTGCTGGTCAACGACACCTGCATTGACGTAAGGCACACCGAAGGCAACGATGTTGGAGTAGTCTCCCGAACCCGACACCCAGATGTTGGTGCGGTGGTTGTAGAAGCCTTCGAGGGTGAGGTTCAAACCTTTGAAGAGCCTTGCCTCCAAACCCACATTATACATATAGGCTTTCTCGTGGCTGGGGTTCTCGGTGGCCAGTGCACCTATGGAGCGTCCCGCTGTAGATTCGTAGTTGCTGCCGAAGATGTAAGAGGGGCCCGAGTCGGAATAGCCCTGTAGATAGTAGGTCCACACCGGACTGTCGTTCTCTTCGTTGGGCAGCATGTCGAGGTTTACGAGACCTGCCGAGGCACGCAGCTTCAGGAAGTCTATCCATGTGGCGTTCTTCATGAAACTCTCATTGGATATGACCCAAGCAGCCGACAGCGTTGGCGACACAGCCCACTTGTGGCCCGGGGCCAACTTGTTGCTTCCCGAAGCCACTAAAGCGAAGTCGGCATAGTAGCGTTTGTTGAAGCCGTAGTGAGTGTACCAAGACACATTCTGACGATAGATGGTGGAGTTGGTGGCCAGCACATCGTGGAACTCATAGTCCCACCGCAGTTGTGTGAACACGTCGTGCTTGCCAAACGAGCGGTCGTAGTTGAGACCGCCGTCGAAATGGAAGCGGCGGCCGAAGCTCTTGGTGGCCGCGTCGGTACCCATCTTGCCGGGCGAGCCGTAGGTCTTGTTGGTCACCATACTCTCGTCGAGCACTCCGTCGTGCCAAGCGTCCTGCGGTATGGTGGTCACATTATACTCGTAGGTCTGACTGTAGTCCTCATAAAGAGTCGATTGTGAGTCGTAGCCCAAGCGCAGGGTAGCCGACAAGCCTGGCAGAGCCTTGTCCAACCGTTGGGTGAGGGTCATGTCGGCATAGAGGTCGCGGGTGTGATACTTGTAGTAGCTCGCTCCTGTGGCCTGTGCCACGGGGTTGCTTGTTCCGGCCCATGTCTCGCTGCCGCCCCACAAGCCATTGGCCTTGACGGGCATGGCCGCTGCGGGTGTGGAATAGATGAGTTTCCACAGGTCGGTGTCCTTGCCCGGCGCACTCTGTTCGCTCAATGAGCCGAAGAGGTTCACCTTCAGAGCCGTGGTCTTGGTAAGTTCCAAGTCGAGGTTAATGCGGAGGTTACCCTTCACATATTTGTCTTGAGTGCTGTAGCCGTCGGTCATGTTGGGGCTCTTGATGAAGCCCTTGTCGGAAAGGAGGTTCAATGCGGCGTAATAGCGCATCTTGCCACTGCCGCCCTGAAACTGCACCCCATACTTGTTGGTCACGCCGTGGTTGCGGAACACCTCCTTGAGCCAGTTCACATTGGGGTAATACTGTGGCAGTGAGCCGTTCTTGAACGCCTGCACCTCATCGGCCGTATAGCGCGGAGTCTCCATACCGTCGTTCTTGTAGGCCTCGTTGATGGCGTCGGCATAGGTGCCGGCATCAACAAACTGCGGAGTACTCGTAAGGTTGTTGAACAGATGGTCGTAGGTCACCTTTATAGTGGCCTTGCCCATCTTGCCTCGTTTGGTGGTCACGAGTATGGCACCGTTGGCTCCCTTGTAGCCATAGAGGGCAATGGCTGCTGCATCCTTCAGTATGCTTACGCTCTCCACCTCGTCGGCACTTATGTCGTTGATGTCGCGTTCAAGGCCGTCTACGAGCACCAAGGCGTTGCTGCCCGAGAGGCTATGCAGGCCGCGCACGTTGAGCGAAGCCTCCTGCGAGGCATATACATCGCCGCTCATTTGCGACACAAGGCCCAAGCCCTGTCCTATGATGGAGTTGCGTATGTTCTTGGCCGAACGTTTGTCAACATCCTTATTCTCTATGACCGATACGGAAGCCGTTGTCTCCTTCAGTTGGAAACTCTTGTTGGCTCCCACGTCAATGGTCTGGTCTTCTATGTTTGTCTGTGCCATGGCTGGCAAGATAGTTCCTGCCAACGCCACAGCCGCCAATATTTTGTTTCGTTTCATACGTTTCTGATTGTTTGTTCTTATTGTTATTTTAGGAGGTCGCATTTGGGAGGTCGCACTTCGGAGAAGCGCTCCTACTAGCAAGCCCAGTGACTGCGCAGTGTAGTAGGTGCAGATTTCCAAGCTGCACACTGGCGCACAAGGTCACACTTCGGAGAAGCGCTCCTACTAGCAAGCCCGGTGACTGTGCAGTGTAGTAGGTGCAGATTTCCAAGCTGCACACTGGCGCACA
>CAVHDN010000190.1:0-4880 GCA_963634315.1 Flexilinea sp.
ATCGGTGGAGCTACGCTTCCTCTCTTGATGGGCCTCGTTGTTGATAATCCCGCCTACGGTGTGGGCTACGCCATCGCCCTGATGTTTGTGTACTATCTGTACATCATCTGGTTCTGCAACTGGGGAAGCAAGATTGGCTTGCGTTCAGCAAAGAAATAACTGCACGAAGACACAATCTGCACGAAAGAAACAGAAAAACAAATCTTTGGTTGGTCAGCTCATGAAACTTACGAGTTGACCAACCAACTAACAACAAGCAACTAATTTAATAATAACCAACAAAAACACTAAGATTATGGATATTGAATTTGTAAGAAGCCGCTTTTTGAAGCATTTCGATGGCAAGGAAGGAAACATATATGCCTCTCCTGGACGTATAAACCTCATAGGAGAGCACACCGACTATAATGGAGGTTTCGTGTTCCCGGGTGCCGTAGATAAGGGAATCATGTGCGAAATCCGTCCTAATGGCACAAACACCATCATGGCTTACTCCATAGACCTGAAAGACCGTGTAGAGTTCAAGGTAGATGACCCTGAAGGCCCGCGTGCAAGTTGGGCTCGCTACATCTACGGTATCGTTCAGGAGATGAAGAAGCTCGGCGTTGATGTGAAGGGATTCAACACAGCCTTTGCTGGCGATGTGCCTCTTGGGGCTGGTATGTCTTCTTCAGCTGCACTCGAAAGCTGCTACGCTTACGCCCTCAACGACCTGTTCGGCGACAACAAGGTGAGCAAGTGGGATATGGTGCTTGCAGGCCAAGCTACAGAGCATAACTATTGCGGCGTTAACTGCGGCATCATGGACCAGTTCGCAAGTGTGTTCGGCAAGGCAGGTTGCCTCATGCGTCTTGACTGCCGCAGCCGTGAGTTTGAGTACTTCCCGTTCAACCCCGTAGGATACAAGCTTGTGCTTGTTGACTCTGTGGTTAAGCACGAGTTGGCCGGTTCGCCCTACAACGACCGTCGCAACAGCTGCGAGAATGTAGTGAAGCACATTGCCGCTAAGCATCCTGAGGCTAAGTTCGAGACCCTGCGCGACTGCACATGGGAGCAGCTTGACGAGGTTAAGGCCGAAGTAGGCGAAGAGGACTATCGTCGTGCTAAGTTCGTGTTGGGCGAGAAAGACCGCGTCCTCGCTGTTTGCGATGCCTTGAATGCTGGCGATTATGAGACAGTAGGCAAGAAGATGTATGAGACCCACTACGGCCTTTCAAAGGAATATGAGGTTTCGTGTGAGGAGCTTGACTTCTTGAACGATGTGGCCAAAGAGAACGGTGTTACGGGTAGCCGCATCATGGGCGGTGGCTTTGGAGGCTGCACCATCAACCTTGTAAAGGAAGAGCTTTACGACAAGTTCATTGCAGACGCCAAGGAGCGCTTCGCCGCCAAGTTCGGCCATGCTCCCAAGGTGTATGATGTCGTTATAAGCGACGGTTCAAGAAAGATTTGCTAATTGCGTAAAAGTCAACGTTTTATAGGCGTGGAACGTGTTAGTCCACGCCTATATGACTAAGGCTTTTGAATACAAAATACAAAGGTGATGTTTACTGCGTTGTAAACATCACCTTTACTCTTTCTATCGGTTGTCGCTAATGCTGTTTTCCGTTTCGCCCTTTACTTCGCCATGAGATAGTCCTTGAATGCGGCGAAGGTCTTGCTCATGGGCACACTCTGCTTCTCGCCCTTCATGAACTCAGCCAAGCGCTGCGGTATTTCCACGGGAGCCCCCGTAGCCTGTTCCACAGTGTCCTTGAACTTAGCAGGGTGGGCCGTCTCGAGGAATATGCCCTTCTCGCCCTCCTTCAGTCCCTCACACAGAGCGCGGTAGCCGCATGCTCCGTGCGGATCGAGTATGTATCCGTTGGCCTCACGACACAGCTTCATGGCCTCGCGTATCTGTTGGTCTGTGAACGTAGCACCGCTGATGAGCTTGGTTATTGTGTCGTGGTCGCCGTTGTACAAGTCGATAATGCGTGCGAAGTTGCTCGGGTCGCCCACGTCCATGGCGTTGGCGATGGTCTGCTTGCTCGGCTTCGGCTCATACTTTCCGGTCTGCAAGTACTTGTAGAAAATGTCATTCGCGTTGTTGGCCGCGATGAACCGCTTTACGGGCAGTCCCATCCTGTGAGCGAAGAGTCCTGCGGTGATGTTTCCGAAGTTTCCGCTCGGCACACATATCACGAGATTGTCGCTCTTCAGGCGTGCATAAGCATTGAAGTAGTAGAACGCCTGCGGCAGGAAGCGCGCCACGTTTATGGAGTTGGCCGAGGTGAGCTTCATGTGAGCGTTGAGCTCAGCGTCCATGAACGCGCTCTTCACCAAGGCCTGACAGTCGTCGAACACCCCGTCAACCTCAATGGCCGTGACGTTCTGTCCGAGCGTAGCAAACTGGCTCTCCTGTATCTTGCTCACCTTTCCCTTCGGGTAGAGCACATACACGTGAATGCCATCCACACCCAGGAAACCGTTGGCCACAGCCGATCCCGTGTCGCCGCTCGTCGCCACGAGCACGTTCACCTCCTCATTGCATCCATCCTGACGTATGAAGTATTGCAGCAGTCGAGCCATGAAGCGTGCGCCCACGTCCTTGAAGGCGAGGGTCGGGCCGTGAAACAGTTCGAGCGAGTAGATGCTGTCGGTCACAGGCACCACAGGGCAGTCGAACGCCAAAGTCTCGTCCACTATGCGGTCGAGCTCTTTAGACTCCACATCATCGCCGAAGAACGCCTTGGCCACGGTCTTTGCTATCTCGTTGAACGGTTTCTTGTCGATGTCTGCAAAGAACTCTGCGGACAACTTCTCTATCCGTTCGGGCATGTAGAGCCCTCTGTCGGTAGCCAGCCCCCTCACCACTGCTTCGTGGAGCGTTGCCTGCGGGGCTTTATGGTTTGTGCTATAATATTTCATGCTCTTGTGTAGTTAAGTGTAGTTTCTTATTATACGTTACGCCTCCATGAAAGCCTTGATGAACTCGTCGAGCTTCAACAGTCCGTAGCCGCCCGAAACGCAGCTCACCTCGTCGTAGCTCTGCACCCCGTCGGGCTCAATGCTGTTGTGGTAGATGATGAACGGCACCGGTTCGCTCACGTGCGTCCTTATCTCCACCGGAGTAGGGTGGTCGGGCAGCACCGCAATGCACACTTGTTCGCTCCACGTCTTCGTCTCGTTGTATATCGGCTCCACAATGCGGCGGTCGAGGTTTTCTATGGTGCGAAGCTTCAGCTGCAAGTCACCGTCGTGCCCCGCCTCGTCGCTCGCCTCTACGTGCAGAAACACGAAGTCGTCGGTCTTCAAGGCTTCTATGGCCGCCTGCGCCTTTCCCTCATAGTTGGTGTCGGCAAGCCCCGTGGCCCCAGGCACAATTATGTTGCGCAGTCCTGCATAGTGGCCTATGCCGCGAATGAGGTCAACCGCCGATATCACCGCGCCGCGCTTCACTTCCGGAAACATCTCCGTCATGGAGGCCATCGACGGACGATAGCCTCCGCTCCACGGCCAGATGCTGTTGGCCAAGTCTTCGCCCCTTGCGGCCCGCTCCATGTTCAGCGGATGCTTGGCGAGCAAGTCCTGAGAGCGCAGTATGAGGTCGTTTATGAGGTAGGCCGTCTCCTTCGGCGTCATGGCCGCATCGTCGGTAGTGGCGTTAGCCTCGGGCTTCACCATCAGCTGTCGCCACTCCTCGTTGGGATGGTCGTGGGGTGGAGCGCACTCTATGTGCTTGTTTCCACCCTTTATTATGAGCAAGTGCCGATACTGTATTCCAGTGATGAACTTCACCCGGTCGTTGCCCAGGTGCTCGTCGAGATACTTTATCAGTCGGTCGCCCTCTTCCGTGGTGAGATGACCTCCATGGTGGTTCTTTATCTTTCCGTTCTCAAGGCAAATGATGTTGCACCTTATGGCCATGTCGCCCGGCTCCATCTCGTAGCCTATGCTCGCAGCCTCGAGCGGCCCTCGCCCCTCATACACCTCGTTGAGGTCGTAGCCGAGAATGGCCGTGTTGGCCACCTCGCTGCCCGGATGAAAGCCTTCAGGGATGGTGATGAGCCGTCCGCAGCGTCCCTTGCGCGCCAGCAGGTCCATGTAGAGTGTGTCGGCATACTGCAGGAGCGTCTTGCCGCCCAGCCTTTCCACCCGGTGGTCGGCCATGCCGTCGCCCAATATGATGATGTGTTTCATGTGTTGTATATTTATTGTTGCCTAAGCCGCCCTAAATGTTAGCTATCGACATGATGTTGGCGAACACCCCTGCTGCCGTCACTCCCGCTCCTGCGCCGTAGCCCTGTATGAGCATAGGATACTCACGGTAGCGCTCTGTGGTGAGCAGCACAATGTTGTTCGACCCCTCAAGATTGTAGAAAGGATGATGACGGCCCACCGCCTCAAGGCTCACGCTCATGTTGCCGTGGTCCATGCGCGCCACGAAGCGCCAGCGCTTGTCCTCCGCCTCTATTCCCTTGCGCTTCTCCTCGAAGTCAGCGTCGAGCGTAGGCAGGTTCTTCCAGAAGTCGCCTATGCTTCCGGTGAAGAAGTCAGCGGGCATGAACAGGTTCTTCTCCACGTCGTCCTGCTCAGCCTTGTAGCCAGCCTCGCGCGTGAGTATCACCAGCTTGCGCACCACGTCTATGCCGCTCAGGTCTATGCGCGGGTCTGGCTCGCTGTAGCCCATGTCTTTGGCCTGCTTCACCGTCTCGGAGAACGGCACCGTGGCCGAGAGCTTGTTGAATATGAAGTTGAGCGTGCCGCTGAGCACCGCCTCTATCTTCAGAATCTTGTCGCCAGAGTTGCGCAGGTCGTTTATGGTGCCTATGATGGGCAGTCCGGCTCCCACGTTGGTCTCGAACAGGAACTTCACGCCGCGCTTGAGCGCAGTCTCC
>CAVHDN010000191.1:0-4849 GCA_963634315.1 Flexilinea sp.
GTCTGTCTGTACAGCGCATAAGGTTGGTCCAGCTGTCGGCCAAGGTCTTCATGTCGGGCATGACCAAGTTTGCACCTTCGTCTGCCAATGCACTGTCGGGCAGCGGCCCCGTGTTGACAGCAATGGTGAATATGCGTGCGGCGACGCCTGCCCTCACCCCAAGCGGAGCGTTCTCCACCACTATGGCTTGCCACGGTTCAACGCCAGCTTTTTCCAATCCCCTGAGATAAGGCTCGGGATTGGGCTTGCCGTGCTTCACGTCGAAGCTCGACACAATTAAGTCTGGCTCCACCAGTCCCTCAAAGTCTTTTTGCAATTTTTCCAGAAGTGAGCGTTGACCACTGCCCGTCACAACCACTATCTTCATACCCTCAGCCTTGATGAGCCTTTGCAAGTCTTGCACGCTATCCATGATGCTGGCCGTGGGGCAAGTGGCGAATATGGCCGACTTAACATCATACATGGTTTGCGCTTCGCTGTCGGAAAGTTCGCGGTTCTGCTGCCGTTGCACCATCATCTTTATAGTCTCCACGCCGCGCATGCCCTCGTAGCGGTAGGCGTCGGCCTCACTCATGTCAATGCCGAACTTGTTCATTGATATGTGCCAGCTCTTGGCGTGGTTGGGCATGGAGTTGTAGAGCACCCCGTCCATGTCGAAAAGCACGGCCTTGGGACTTATCGCCCCAAAACCGTGCTTCTCCTTATATGCAGCTATCGCTTTGTCGAATGTTGCTGTGCTTTCCATATTAGATAAGTCCAGCTCTTTCCTTTATTGCTTTGCTCTCGGTTTCGTAGCCTGGTTTGTCGAGCAGAGCGAACATGTTCTTCTTATAGGCTTCCACACCTGGTTGGTTGAATGGGTTCACCCCAAGAATGTTGCCGCTTATGCCACATCCAATCTCGAAGAAGTATATGAGCTGACCGATGTAATACTCGTTGAGCTGAGGGATGCTTATGCGAATGTTAGGCACGCCACCGTCAACGTGGGCCATACTTGTGCCAAGCTCAGCCATCTTGTTTACTTCATCTACACGTTTGCCAGCGAGGAAATTGAGACCGTCGAGGTTCTCTTCGTCACTTGGGAAGAGAAGCTTGGCGTTGGGTTGCTCCACGCTGAGCACCGTTTCATATATGGTGCGCTCACCTTCTTGTATCCACTGGCCCATGGAGTGCAGGTCGGTGGTGAAGTCGCATGATGCCGGGAATATACCCTTGCCGTCCTTGCCCTCGCTCTCACCATAGAGCTGCTTCCACCACTCGCTGAAGAAGTGCAACTTCGGCTGGAAGTTCACCATTATCTCAATCTTCTTGCCAGCCTCGGCATACAGGGCGTTGCGCACTGCAGCATACTGTGCGGCGGGGTTCTCTGCGAATGGTACGTCCTTGCCTGTGGCCTTTTCCATATCGGCAGCACCCTTTACGAGTTGCTCAATGTCAAAACCGGCGCATGCTATTGGTAAAAGTCCAACGGGGGTGAGCACAGAGAAGCGACCGCCCACATTGTCGGGAATGACAAATGTGGTGTAACCCTCCTTGTCGGCAGCCGCGCGTGCGGCTCCCTTGTGGGCGTCGGTCACAGCCACTATCACCTTCTTGGCCGCTTCTTTGCCACGCTGTGCTTCGCATTGCTTCTTGAGCAGGCGGAAGGTGAGGGCCGTCTCGGTGGTGGTGCCAGACTTTGATATGTTTATCACACCAAACTTCTTGTCCTTGAGGTAGTCGGTGAGCTCGGCCAAGTAGTCTTCGCCAATGTTGTTGCCGGCAAACATGATTGTTGGGTTCTTCTTGTCTGCCACCAGCCATGCAAACGAGTTGCTAAGTGCTTCAATCACGGCACGTGCGCCGAGGTAGCTTCCGCCTATGCCTGCCACTACCACGACCTCGCAGTTGCTTCGCAGTGTGTCGGCGCAGTCTTGTATGGCCTTGATGAAGGCTATATCGGTAGATGAGGGCAAGTGCAGCCATCCAAGGAAGTCGTTGCCGGGACAAGTGCCGTTCTCCAGTGCTTTCTGCGCTGCTTTGGCTTTTGGTTCATAACTCTCCACCGCACCTTCTGTCAGGAACAGTGCGGCTTTTGTAATGTCTAAGCTGATACTTTTCATTGTTGTTATTGTTTTTTTTTGTTCTATGTATGCCATGTGACATCTCTTGCACAAATCATCTCCCGACAAATTAAGGAACGGGACGTTAGGACTGTTGCCGCCTGGCGTCCTTGCGCTACCGGAACGAGTCGGTGAGCAGCTTAATCTCTATTTGAGGGCTAATGCGTTCGTAGAGTATATTATACACAGCATCGAGTATGGGCATGTTGACGTGCAGATGTCGGTTTATCTCCTTCATGCACTTAGTGCCGAAGTATCCCTCTGCTATCATCTCCATCTCTATCTGTGCACTCTTCACGCTATATCCTTTTCCTATCATGGTGCCAAATGTGCGGTTGCGCGAGAAGTTGCTGTAGCCGGTCACGAGCAGGTCGCCAAGATAAACCGAGTCATAAACGTTACGATCTATTGGACTGACGGCATTGAGCAGTCTTGACATCTCCTGCACGGCGTTTGACATTAGTACAGCCTGGAAGTTGTCGCCGAACTTCAGTCCGCTGCATATTCCCGCAGCTATCGCATAGACGTTCTTCAACACCGAGGCGTACTCAATGCCTATTACGTCGCTGCTGGTCTTGGTCTTGATGTAGTCGTTGGCCAGCACATCGGTAAAGGCTTGCGCCTTATTGTGGTCGGTGCAGGCCACCGTGAGGTAGGACAGTCGTTCGAGTGCTATTTCCTCAGCATGCGAGGGACCTCCCAAGCAAGCCAAGTTATCGTAAGGCACGTCATAGACTTCATGGAAAAACTCCGAGCACACCAAGTTCTCGTCGGGCACTATACCCTTGATTGCTGTAATGACAAACTTGTCCTTCAGCCTTACGCGCAACTTCTTTAGATGATTTTTTATGTAGGGCGAGGGTGTGACAAACACAAGCGTGTCGTAGTTTGCGGCTATCTTGTTGATGTCGCTTGACAACTCTATCTCGTCCATGTTGAACCGCACGCTCATCAAGTAGGCTGGGTTATGGCCAAGCCGCTTGAAGTCCTCTATGCGGTCGTCGCGGCGCATGTACCAGCCAATGTGGTGGGTGTGTCCCACTACAATCTTGGCCACTGCCGTAGCCCAGCTGCCTCCGCCGATAATGGCTATCTTACCGCAATCGAACATGCTTCCTCCAAATGCGTTACGTGCCTTTTACTTGTTGGCCGCTTCAATCCAAGCCGCAAACTCTTCCACCTTTGGGTCGTCGTACCCCAGTTTGTATTTCTTGTTCACTCCGCACACATCCATTTGTAGCTTTTGCGGGTTCACATCCTTAATGTCTTGTACAAGGTAGTAGCCGCACTTGTTGAGCACGGGCACCCACTGTTCGTCAACACCTATGGCTTTCCATTCGTCATTGCTGCTGCGCGGAGCTTTCTTCTCAAGTTTCATCTGTGGGAAGAAGAGCACTTCCTGAATGAATGTCTTGCCTGTCATAAGCATAACAAGACGGTCTATGCCGATGCCGATGCCCGAAGTGGGTGGCATGCCGTACTGTAGGGCGCGAAGAAAGTCCTGGTCTATAATCATGGCCTCGTCGTCGCCTTTGTCGGCCAACCGCATCTGCTCTTTGAAACGCTCTTCCTGGTCTATCGGGTCGTTCAACTCAGAGTAGGCGTTGGCAAGCTCTTTGCCGTTCACCATAAGTTCGAAACGTTCGGTCAGTCCTGGTTTTGAGCGGTGCATCTTGGTCAGAGGCGACATTTCCACGGGATAGTCGGTTATGAATGTTGGCTGTATGAATGTGCCTTCACAGAACTCACCAAACAACTCGTCTATGAGCTTGCCTTTGCCCATGGTCTCGTCAACGTCCATACCTTTCTGTTTGCAGAAGTCGCGTATCTCCTCCTCGCTCTTTCCATTGCAGTCGAAGCCTGTCTTCTCCTTAATGGCATCAAGTATGGGCAGACGTCGATATGGAGCCTTAAAACTCACGATGTTTCCGTCAATCTCTCGTTCGGGCTTGCCGTTCACGGATGTGCAGACAGTCTCGAGCAACTTCTCTGTGAACGACATCATCCAGTTGTAGTCCTTATACTGCACGTAAAGCTCCATGCAGGTGAACTCGGGATTGTGGTTGCGGTCCATTCCCTCATTGCGGAAGTTCTTGCCTATCTCATACACGCCCTCGAAGCCGCCTACAATGAGTCGCTTCAAGTACAGCTCGGTGGCTATGCGCATATACATGTCAGTGTTGAGGGCATTGAAGTGGGTCATGAATGGCCGTGCGCTCGCACCACCTGCTATGGCTTGTAGAGTAGGGGTCTCCACCTCAGTGTAGCCGGCTTCGTCAAGCACGCGGCGGATGGTGCGTATCACCGTAGCGCGCTGCAAGAATGTGTCCTTGACTCCGTCATTCACCACAAGGTCAACGTAGCGTTGGCGGTAGCGCAGTTCCGGGTCGTCAAACTTGTCGTAGGCCACCCCATCCTTATACTTCACTATAGGCAACGGCTTGAGGCTTTTCGACAGTAGTGTAAGTTCCTTGGCGTGTACGGAAATCTCGCCCGTCTGCGTGCGGAACACGAATCCTCTTACACCTATGAAGTCGCCAATGTCCATTAGTTTCTTGAACACCTTATTATATAGATCTTTGTTTTCGTCCGGACAGATGTCATCGCGCGTGACATATACTTGAATGCGTCCCTTCGAGTCTTGAAGCTCAACGAATGCCGCCTTGCCCATAACTCTTCGACTCATCATGCGTCCTGCTATGCATACCTGTCGCTCCTCAGCATCATCGCTAAAGTTGGCCTTTATG
>CAVHDN010000192.1:0-4845 GCA_963634315.1 Flexilinea sp.
GGATAGACATTCCGGAGGAAGTGCGCGACATGTACAAATACTACCGTTCCACTCCCCTTGTGCGTGCCTATGGACTGGAGAAGGCTCTCGACACTCCTGCACACATCTACTTCAAGAACGAGTCGGTTTCTCCCGTAGGCTCCCACAAGCTCAACTCCGCGTTGGCCCAGGCTTACTACTGCAAGAAGCAGGGAGTGACCAACGTGACCACCGAGACGGGTGCCGGACAGTGGGGAGCGGCTCTGAGCTATGCCGCCAAGGTGTTCGGACTTGAGGCTGCTGTCTATCAGGTGAAGATATCCTACGAGCAGAAGCCTTACCGCCGATCCATCATGCAGTCGTATGGGGCGCAGGTGACGCCGTCGCCCTCGATGAGTACACGTGCGGGCAAGGATGTGCTCACCAGAGAGCCCAACAACCAAGGGTCGCTGGGAACGGCCATCTCTGAGGCCGTGGAACTGGCCATGACAACACCCAACTGCAAGTATGTGCTCGGTTCGGTGCTCAACCATGTGGCGCTGCACCAGACGGTCATAGGACTTGAGGCGGAAAAGCAGATGGAGATGGCGGGGGAGTATCCCGACATGGTGATTGCCTGCTTCGGAGGCGGAAGCAACTTCGGCGGCATCTCGTTCCCGTTCATGCGCCACAAAATCAGCGGCGAGAAGAACACCCGCTTCATAGCTGCCGAACCGGCAAGCTGCCCGAAGCTCACCCGCGGTGTGTTCCAGTATGACTTCGGCGACTTGTCGGGACTGACACCGCTGCTCCCCATGTACACTCTCGGACACAATTTCATGCCAGCCAACATCCATGCCGGCGGTCTGCGCTATCATGGTGCAGGCATGATAATATCGCAGTTGCTCAAAGACGGACTTATGGAGGCTGTGGACATCAAGCAAAACGAGAGCTTCCGCACCGGACTGCTCTTTGCCAAGGCTGAGGGCATCATTCCTGCTCCAGAGAGCTGCCACGCCATAGCCGCTACAGTGCAAGAGGCTCTCAAGTGCAAGGAGACTGGCGAGGAGAAGGTCATACTCTTCAATCTGTCGGGTCACGGACTCATCGACATGTCGGCCTACGACCAGTATCTTGCTGGCTCTCTGCAGGATTGTGACCTGCCCGACGAGGTGATTCAGAAGAACATCGCGGAACTGGAGAAGATAATCTAAGGTCTTTCTAACGTGTATTTGCGTCAAACGCGACCTCGCGAAGTGACTGCCGGTAGGAGGCCGGTGCGTCCTCGCCCAGCCCAAGCGAAAAACATTTCGGCAGTGGGTTAGCCTCTAAGGAGGCTCGTGCAGCGGGGACGCAGCACGCTACTACTCCGCAGAGGTCGCACTTAGTGACGTGCGTGAAGACAAACTTAGTAGGAGCAGATTTCCGAGCTGCGACCCGAACACTGACGACATTTATGCTGAGGGTGCAGCTCGGAAATTTGCTCCTACTACTCTTTTTCGCTAAGTTCAGTCGTTGTCGTCCCAGAGGCCTCCTCTGTTCGCCTTGGCATCGGCATCGGCGGGCACGGCGCCCATGTTGTCGCCCATTTCAATGTCAGTGTCGCCAAATACGCCGGTTATTGACGCTGCTGCCATAAGCTCGTCGCCCAGTTCAATCGTGGCCACAGCAGGCTTTACATATAGTTTCTTTTCCATGTTGGTCTGCATTTTTTTATTTGATTATTACTTTCTTCTTCCCATTGATGAACAGCCCCTTCACTGTTGCCCTGTCGCTCACGCGCCTGCCGTCAAGCGTCCAAAGCCCCTTGGCCTCGCTGCGCTCCACGAGCACTCCGTCGATGGCCGTAGCCTCATTGTTGTCGATGGCGAAGCTCACAACCTTGGCGCCGGAAGCCTCTCCGTTGGCTGCTATGTAGGCCCGCGTACCCTTGAGCGTGGTGGCGCCCTTCGACGCGTAGAGATGGTCGTTGCTTATGAAATAGGCGTTCTCCGGCACGTTCACTGTGGCCGCATAGGAACCCACAAAGCTGAAGTTGGTGCCCGCTGCCTTAGCCTCGGCTCCGTTCAGAGCTTTTACTGCGCGTCCCGTGAACGTATATTCGGTGCCGGCGGTTGAGGTCTTCAGCAGCACAGGCACGTTGGCCTCTATGCTCGCGTCGGCTGCAGTGTTGAAGTTCACCGTGGCTTTTGTAGCGTCGGCACTGTTCTCGCTGAACTTAGCTACCTTTGCGTCGGCTCCGAAAGCCGCCTTGGTCTCACTGTCGGTCAGACTGAATGGCAGCACGATGGTGTTCCACACGTCGGCCTTGATGGTGCGCGAGAGCGTCACCGTGGCATTGTCTATGTCTGCATCGGCCGCAAAGTCGGCAGTCTCTGCCAAGGCCACAGGCGTGGCCGAGCCATAGTAGTAGAGGCGGAAATTGTCGAAGATGGTCCAGTCTTTGCTCTCGGCTCCGGTGCCTTTTATGCCTATGGTAAGGTCACCATTGGCCCAGCCCGTCACCTCATTGTCATACATGTTCTGCGCGAAATACTGAGCCGCACCAGGCATGCTGTTGGGACGGTAGAGGTCGTCGCCGCCGGCGACTAAGCTGGTGGTGTAATGATCATCATTTCGCCAGTCGCTGGCCGTGTATAGCTGCGTGGCCGAGCCCTCGGCCATGAGGCTCTTCACCGCCTGTTGGTTGTTGTCATTGCCGTTGAGATAAATGTAGGAGTCAATCTCGTCAGTGCCGTTCTTGTAGGCAGTGTAGGCCACGGCCTTGTCTTCGCCTATGCGCTCAAAGGCCTGCACGTTGAGAACATAACGTCCGTTGGGCATGTCGGTGAGAGTCTGATAGCAGTCGAAATCCTTCTCGAAGTATTCGGCGTTCTTTCCCGTGGCGTCATAGCCCGGAGCTTCAGCATAGCTCCATCCGTCGGTGGCGTTGCTGTCGAAGGAGGGGTTGGAGAGTATGAAAGTCAAGTCGAAACGCTTGCCCTCGTTCAGGGCCACGGCTCCAACAAAGGGCTTCACTGCCTCGACCACAGCCTTGATCTGCTCCGGCATGTCAGTCGTACACTCCACTGCAGCGGCCTTTGTGGCTATCTCGCCCACCTTCTGCTTCAGTGTGGCCACGGCATCGTTGCGGTCTTCATACACATCAGTATCGCTCAGCATGTTGTCAACATTGCTCAGCATGGCGTTGAAACTTGCTGCGGCATCGGCAGGCATAGTGAAGTCGGGCGCATCGGCATCGGCCACGTTCACCATCTCTGTGTATGACGTGCCGTCGGTCGAGAGCGACAGAATGTACGACGAGGGGAAGTTGGCCGCCTTATTGCCACTCTCCGACTTGTCGCTCTGTCGCGGATAGAGCACCACGCGACTTATTTGGTGCTCGCCGTCAAGCTTGGCTGTAATGGTTATATCCACCGTGGCGTTGTTGGTGGGGCTTGATGTGTAACCGGTGCTTTCGGTGGCGATGACACCGTTGTTGATGCAGCTTAGTTTCCATCCGTATTGGTTTCCCCATTCGTCGGTTGAGGTAAACGTAGCCTTCGGGGCAATGTTGTTGCCCTCGTTGTCATAGATCTCAATCTCCGCCAGTTGGCAGTACATGTTGTTTTTGTCGGTTGAGGCTCTAAGCCCGAGCTTGGTGACGTTGAGTTTCACATAGTTTGCCGTGGTGTTGTTGCAAGACAGAGACACCATGGAGCGCGGCGTGTTGTCGGCCAATGTGATGGGGCTTACACCCGTTTGTGCAGGCACGGGAAGTGCCAGGACTGCTGCCAAGGCGGCAACAGCCATCTTTCTTTTTCTCATAAGTAATGTTGTTTGTTGGTTACTGTTTCACAATGAATTTGGCACCTTTGACTATACAAAGGCCAGGACGAGGTGCCTCGAGAGCCTGACCGCTGAGCGAGTAGAGTTGAGGGGCGGTGGCTGTGTCGCTATCGATCGTTGGGGATGCACTCAAAGCGGTGGCCGCAGAGGGCCCGACGCTAAGGGTGTAAGTGCCTGAACCGAGCAGTAGCTGCACGTTTTCGCTTGTGGTTTCAACCGATACCACGCCGTTGCTTCCGGCTTCCAAGGCTTTGCCGCCTTCGGTCACACTGCAGCCAATGGCGCAAGGCAGGGTGACGCGTCCCAAGCTGTTGGCGGGTATCTCGATGGTGAAGGTCACGGTCTGCGCGTCGGTGCGTTGCCAAGCACAGCGCACACGGCCGTAGATGGTGCTCGTGGAGACGTCGAGCTTGCTCATGTCGGCAGGCAGCCAAGGAGCTATGCTCACCGTGTCGCAGCCGAAGCCCGCATTGCTTATGCCGCCCAGTTGCGAGAAGAGCCATTCTTCTATGTGGTCCATCATGCAGTGGTTTTGCGAGAAGGCTCCCACGGTCCAGTATTCGGGCGTGGTGGTGTAGCCCTGTTCCACCCACCATCCGTAGCTCGGACAGTCGGTCTGGTTGGCCATCTGATATACTATATCGTTATAGCCGAAGCGAGCCAGCGACATGAACAGCGGTTTGAGGGCTATCTCGCCCGTCTTTATCTTGTAGCCATCTTTCTTCACCTGCTCGGCCAAGCGAGCGGCCACAAGAGCCTCATTGTCGGCATCCACCAGTCCGTAGTAGAGAGGCATGGCCTGCTCCGATTGCCGTCCGTTTGCGTAGTTGCCGTCCTTGTAGTATTGGTCGTTGAAAGCCTTGCGCGTCTTGTCGGCTTGTGCGTTGAAGCTTTCGGCATCGGCAGAGCGTCCCAGTTCGGTGGCCACTTCGGCCATGGCGCGCAGCATGTAATAATAGGTAGTGGTGATGGTGAACTCTCCCGGCACGAGCGGACTCACCCCTGCGGTCTCCTGTCCCCAGTCGCTCAGCACACTGTAGGAGCTGCCGGGCATGATGT
>CAVHDN010000193.1:0-4812 GCA_963634315.1 Flexilinea sp.
ACCATAAAACAAAAAAAACACAAAATGGCAAAGTACAAAAGAATACTTCTGAAGCTCAGTGGCGAGAGCCTCATGGGAAAGCAGAGTTTTGGCATTGACCCTGTAAGGCTTGGCGAATATGCCCAGCAGATAAAGGATGTGAACGAGATGGGGGTGCAGATAGGCATAGTGATAGGCGGAGGAAACATCTTCCGTGGACTTAGTGGCGCCTCAAAGGGCTTCGACCGTGTAAAGGGCGACCAAATGGGCATGTGTGCCACGGTCATCAACTCACTGGCTCTTAGCTCTGCTTTGGGGGCAATAGGTGTAAAGACCAAGGTGCTAACAGCCATACGCATGGAGCCTATAGGTGAGTTCTATAGTAAGTGGAAGGCCATCGAGGCCATGGAGGCTGGCTATGTATGCATCTTCTCCGCAGGAACAGGCTCACCCTACTTCACCACCGACACTGGTTCGTCGCTGCGTGGCATAGAGATAGAGGCCGACGTGATGCTGAAAGGCACACGTGTTGACGGCATCTATACGGCCGACCCGGAGAAAGACCCCACCGCAACGAAATTCGACTCTATCACTTACGATGAGATTTACACACGCGGACTGAAGGTGATGGACCTCACTGCCACTACTATGTGCAAGGAGAACAATCTGCCTATCTATGTGTTCAACATGGACATTGTTGGCAACCTGAAGAAGGTGATGGACGGTGAGCAGATAGGAACCTTGGTGCACAACTGACGCTTTGCTGCCCTCTTTTTAGCCAACACTATCTTTGGCCGTTAGCGGTTAAAGTAGTAATTTTGCACCCGAAAAAACGGTTTTACACATTATATTATTATGGCAAAGAAAGCATTACTTATGATTCTTGATGGATGGGGCAACGGCAAACATGGTGCCGGTGACGTCATCTTCAACACTCCAACTCCGTATCTCGACTACCTCAACGCCATCAGTGCCCACTCGCAGCTGCAAGCTTCTGGCGAGGATGTGGGTCTGCCCGACGGACAGATGGGCAACTCCGAGGTGGGACACCTCAACATTGGCGCAGGACGCATCGTTTATCAGGATTTGGTGAAGATAAACCGTGCCTGCAAGGACGGCTCCATCTTGAAGAACCCTGAAGTGGTAAGCGCATTCTCCTACGCACAAAAAACCGGAAAGAAACTTCACCTCATGGGACTCACCTCCACTGGAGGCGTACACTCATCGCTGGACCATCTGGTGAAGCTCATCGAGGTGTCAAAGGAATATGGTTTGAAGAACACCTTCGTGCATTGCTTCATGGACGGACGCGACACCGACCCCAAGAGCGGCATTGGTTTCATAAAAGAGATTACTGATGTTTGCGCGAAGAACGATGCCCACATAGCCTCAATCATTGGCCGCTTCTACGCTATGGACCGCGACAAGCGTTGGAATAGGGTGAAAGAAGCCTACGACCTGTTGGTTGACGGCAAGGGCAAGAAGGCCGACGACATGGTGAAGGCCATGCAGGAAAGCTATGACGAGGGAGTGACCGACGAGTTCGTCAAGGCCATCTGCAACAGCACTGTAGATGGACGCATAGCAGAGGGCGACGTGGTCATTTTCATCAACTACCGCAACGACCGCGCCAAGGAATTGACGCAAGTGCTCACACAACAGGATATGCCTGAAGAGAGCATGAGCACCATAAAGAACTTGCAGTACTACTGCATGACGCCTTATGACGCTTCGTTCAAGGGCGTTCACATCTTGTTCCCGAAAGAGAACGTGCAGGACACCTTGGGCGAATACCTGAGCAAGCAGGGCAAGAAACAATTGCACACGGCAGAGACCGAGAAGTATGCCCACGTGACATTCTTCTTCAATGGTGGCCGCGAGACGCCATTTGAGGGTGAGGACCGCATACTCGTGCCTTCGCCAAAGGTTGCCACCTACGACCTCAAACCTGAAATGAGTGCATATGAGGTGAAAGACAAGCTGGTGGGAGCCATAAACACACAGGAATATGACTTCATCGTGGTGAACTTTGCCAATGGTGACATGGTGGGACACACTGGCGTGTATAACGCCATAGCCAAGGCAGTACACGCTGTTGACAACTGTGTGCGCGAGGTGATTGAGGCGGCCAAGGCCAACGACTACGAAGCTATAATCATTGCCGACCACGGCAATGCAGACAACGCCATCAATGAGGACGGCACACCCAACACTGCACACTCACTCAACCCCGTACCATTCATTTATGTCACCGACAACAACAGTGCTACAGTGAAGGATGGCCGCTTGGCCGACGTAGCTCCTTCTATCCTCCACATAATGGGCTTGGAGCAACCGGCAGACATGACTGGCGAGAACCTCATTGTTGACAACAAATAGGAAATGAATTAGCGTTCAGATTGCACAAGCCTCTTGGGAGTTAATGTTCCAAGGGCATTGCGAGACATAAAGTTGGGGACGTATCAATGATGACATTGATACGTCCCCAACTTATATTTGTCAGTGGCCATCCACTAAGCTACGCTTTGTTCTTGGCAAGCTCACATTGCCGTCATAAAGAACTTGCTACTTGTCCTTTCGTCCAAAAATTGAGAAGTGGACGTAACGCTTAGGATGCGCCTTCAGGTCAATAACAAGCGAGTCGGCATCGCGCATGGTGGATGAAAGGTTGTTGTAGAGTTGCTTGTCGTTCATCAGCAGTCCCAAAGAGCCTTCGTTGCTGTTTAGCTTCTCTGTCATCTCATGCACATTGTTGAGCGTGGCATCTACCTTAGCCATGGTTCCCGCCACGTCAATCTCGCTCAACTTCTTGGTGAGTGTGTTGGTGTTAGCGAGCGTATTGTCTGCCTTGTCAAGCATGCCCGGCACTTTCTTGTCCATCGTAGCCATGAGCGAATTGAGTTGCTGTGTGGTTGTTGTGAGATCGGATGTTATCTTTTCCACATTGTGCAACGAGTTGCGAATGGCCGGGTCGGCAAGGAGAGCGTTGAGGCTTGTCATTATGGAATCGAGCTTTGGCAGTATCTTCTCCACTGCTGGTATCATGTTGGCGGCCTTGTCCATCACTCCATGCGCCTGGTCGCCATTGATAGTGTCACCCACTTCCATGTGGCCCACCACCGATTTCGGCATCACGAGACACACCTTAACGTTGCCCATGAGGTCACTTTCTATCTCGGCCGTGACCCCTTGCGGCAGACGGAAAGCCTTCTCCAAATCGAGCGAGGCCACGATGTTGCCGCCCTTGGCGTAGTCGTAAACAATGTCGCGCACCGTGCCCACCTTGAAGCCGTTGGCATATACTGGACTCGACTTGGTCAGTCCGCTAATGTCGCTGAACGAAGCATAGAACGTGTTTGCCGATGAAAAGAGGGTCATGCCCTTGAGAAACTTCATTCCGAAGAACAGTATGACCACTCCAACGATTGCCACTAAGGCTATCTGCACCTCTTTCTTCACTTGCATCATTGCCCTTTATCTTTTATTCCTGTTGTTTTTGAATTCCCTTATTGCCTGTACCACGTCGGTCCGCTTACCATCTTTGAACGCGATGATGAACGCTTCGGGAAACTTGTCTAATAGTTTCTTTCGCGTTTGGTATATCTCGTTGTAGTTGGTGGATGAGCCTATGGTGTATTTGTACAGTCCGTTTTCCACGTAGCATTCGGTCCCTTCCACGCCCTTGAGCTTGGGACTGTTCTTCGATAGCTTGCCGCTACTCGCCAAAATCTGCACCTTGAATACTGGAGCATTGGGCGCTTCCGCACTGCGTGTTGTTGCTTTTGTCGATTCGGTGCGTGTGGCGGTAGTCTCTGTGGAGACGTTCCGTCCGGCCGACCTTGCGGTACCCCTTGCCCTCACAGTTGGTCCTGTGCCCTCTTTGTCCTTTCCAGGTTTGGTGACGGTGTCACCAACAGAACTGGCATTGTCGGCCGACCTCGTGCCTGCGGCCAAGTCGCGCCCGCTAGCTTGCGCTGCGGCGTTTCTCGCACTCGCCAACTCTTCAATCACCGTGTGTGAAGTCTTTTTCTTGCTCTTTCGCGGCTTCGTGTCAGCCTCTTGCTGCGGCACAACAGTCTGAATGGCGGCGTTGTCCTGCCGCTCTGCCTGATAAGGCACGTTTATGCGCTTGTCGTATTTCGCCTTATAGTCAACGAAAGCGAGGTATATTCCCCGTCCAAGATTGTCTATTCCGTTGTCGGTGTTGAGCAGTTTCTCCTCGTCGCTTGTCGTGATGAAGCCCAACTCTATGAGACAACTGGGCATGGAAGTCTCGCGAAGCACTAGAAAGCCCGCCTGTTTCACGCCCTTGTCAGGTCTGTTTGCCGTGGCGCAAACGCGCTTTTGCACCAAGCGGGCAAGCTCCACACTCTGCGCCATATTCTTGTCTTGAAGAAACTCAAACATGATGTAGCTCTCCGAAGAGTTGGGATCGAAGCCCTCATAATGTTGCTTGTAGTCCTTTTCCACGAGTATCACCGAGTTCTCACGCTTTGCCACGTCAAGATTGTCTGCAGCCCTGTGCATACCCAAAGTATAAGTCTCCAACCCACGGGCGATGCGTCCACCGGGCAGAGCGTTGGTGTGTATGGAAACAAAAAGGTCGGCTTTGTTGCGGTTGGCTATGTTGGCTCGCTCATGCAACGGCACGAACTTGTCGGTTTTTCGTGTATATACCACGCTCACATCGGGGCAGTTGCGCTCAACATACTGTCCAAAGGCGAGAGCCACATTGAGGTTTATGTTCTTTTCCTTTGAGAAGGAGCCTAAGGCACCTGCGTCGTGGCCACCGTGCCCAGCATCGATTACCAATGTAAAACGCTTGTCTGCCGC
>CAVHDN010000194.1:0-4788 GCA_963634315.1 Flexilinea sp.
CTATCTTTGCAAAAGATTAAGCCGCCTTTAAGGGAAACAAGGACAACATTCTCCACTCGTTTGCGTTTCACTGACAAAAGGTGACACGGCATGAACTAAAGACAAAGCGCGCCCAAACAACTGTGACATACAGAATACTTGCCATAAGGAGAGCAGAGCGATATTCACCCAATTCGGTGGAGAAAGACGCTGCCATACTCGAAAGCGTGAGCCAGACGCTTGCGGCAAGGGGATATGATGTCTCTACGGTAAGCGAAGACGACTGCGACAAACTACTATTTACCCCATACCTTATATATATGTCCCTGGGGCGCAACCCCAAGACCTTGGAGCTGTTGGCCAATCAGGAAAGGCTCGGAGCAGTGGTGGTGAACAGCAGCGAGAGCGTGAGCCTATGCTGTCAACGCGGCAAGTTGAACGATGTGCTGCGTGAGCATGGCACGCCCATACCCAGTGAGGGCATGGGCGAAAAAGGCTGTTGGCTCAAGCGCGGCGACGGCGTTGCGGAAACGAAAGGCGACGTGCGCTTTGTGGCCAACGAGACCGAAATGGCCGAAGCCATGCAACAGATGAAAGCCAGTGGGACTACAAGCATCGTGGCACAGGCGCACGTGGAGGGCGACCTCGTGAAATTCTACGGAGTGAGGGGCGAGAACTTCTTCAAGACGTTCTATTCCGGCGACGACGGAGAGACAAAGTTCGGCGATGAGAGGCGCAACGGTAAACCGCAGCACTACCGCTACGACGAGCAATGTTTGCGGCAAGTGGTCGAAGAGGCAGCCTTGACTGTTGGCATAGACGTATATGGCGGCGACTGCATCATACGGCGTGACGGCTCGTTCTGCATCATTGACTTCAACGACTGGCCAAGCTTCTCGCGCTGCAGAGCCGAGGCGGCCGAGGCGATAGCAGGGCTTGTGGAACGCAAGTTCCTGGCTGCAAAGAAAGAAAAGGAACAAATCAAATGACAAGCAACACTTACGGCTACAACATAAAGGGCTACATATTCGACTATGGCGGCACTCTCGACACTGGCGGCAACCACTGGGGGCGCATGATTTGGCATGCCTACCAGCACTGCTCTGTGCCTGTAGATGAGGAACTTTTCCGCGAGGCTTACGTCTATGCGGAGAGGGAACTCGGGCGTAATCCCATAATACAACCCGACTATACTTTCCTCCGCACGCTCGATGCGAAACTGCGAATAGAGATGGAGTATATAGCCACAAAGCTCAGTGGCTTCATTCCCGGCGACTGGCACCAAGCCGTGCTCGACCGCCTGTACAGTGGCGTGAAGGCAGAGACCGCCCGCAGCCGCAAGGTTCTGTTGAGGATGAAGGCCCGCTATCCGATGGTGCTCGTGAGCAACTTCTACGGCAACATAAACACCGTTCTGCACGAGTTCTCGCTCGACGGCATCTTCAACACCGTGATAGAGTCGGCCGTTGTGGGCGTGCGCAAGCCCGACCCGCGCATCTTCACACTTGGTGTGGAGGCGTTGGACATGGAGCCTGACATGGTGATGGTGGTGGGCGACAGCTACGACAAGGACATTGTGCCCGCCAAGCTGGCCGGTTGCCACACGGTGTGGATGAAGGGAGAGGGGTGGACAAACGACATTCCCGACGGCAAACAAGCCGACCGCATCATACACAGTCTCGAGGAGCTTGTGGACAATGGCGGAGAGATGATAGCCCGAGAAAAGCAAGACAATTAAGGCAAAAAAACATAATACATAAAACTTAAATGTATGAAACAAACTGATGTAAAGCCGGCTGACGGCAAATTAGGCATTATGATTGTAGGCAACGGAGCCGTTGCCACAACTTTCATGACAGGTGTTTTAATGGTTCGCAAAGGACTGGCCAAGCCTGTTGGTTCAATGACACAGTACGACAAGATACGTGTTGGACGTGGCAATGACAAGAAGTACTTGCACTATAGCGACATTGTTCCCCTTGCCAAACTCGACGACATCGTGTTCGGAACATGGGACGTTTATCCTCAAAACGCCTACCAAGCCGCCATGTATGCAGAGGTTCTCAAGGAGAAGGACATCAATCCCGTGAAGGACGAGCTGGAGAAGATCGTGCCCATGAAGGCCGCTTTCGACAAGAACTACGCCAAGCGTCTTGACGGCGACAATGTGAAGGACTGCAAGACTCGCTGGGACATGGTTGAGGCTCTGCGCCAAGACATTAGAGACTTCAAGGAGAAGAACGGCTGCGCCCGCATAGTTGTCATCTGGGCTGCGTCAACCGAGATTTATGTTCCCGTGGACGAGAACGTACACTACACCCTTTCTGCTCTCGAGGCAGCCATGAAGGCTGACGACCGCGAGCACATAGCACCGTCAATGTGCTATGCCTATGCCGCCCTCACCGAGGGTTGCCCCTTCATAATGGGTGCCCCCAACACCACGGTTGACATTCCCGCTATGTGGGAGCTGGCCGAGAAGACTCACATGCCAATAGCCGGAAAGGACTTCAAGACAGGACAGACGCTGGTGAAGAGTGGTTTCGCTCCCATCATCGGCACTCGTTGCCTCGGCCTGAGCGGATGGTTCTCTACCAACATCCTCGGCAACCGCGACGGACTGGTGCTCGACGAGCCGGCCAACTTCCGCACTAAGGAGGTGAGCAAGCTCTCCACACTGGAGACCATCCTCAAGCCCGACGTGCAGCCCGACCTCTACGGTCATGGCAACGACGAGGACACGCAGTACTACCACAAGGTGCGCATCAACTACTATCCTCCACGCAATGACAACAAGGAGGGATGGGACAACATAGACATCTTCGGATGGATGGGCTATCCCATGCAGGTAAAGATAAACTTCCTCTGCCGCGACTCCATACTGGCCGCTCCTCTGCTGCTCGACCTCACTCTGTTGAGCGACCTCGCCGCACGCGCCGGCCGTTATGGCACTCAGAGGTTCCTCAGCTTCTTCCTCAAGAGTCCTATGCACGACTACACCAAGGGTGAAGAGGCTGTCAACAACCTCTACCAGCAATACACTATGCTGAAAAACGCCATCCGCGAAATGGGCGGATATGAAGCTGACGAGGAAATCGATTGATTTCGCAATGTAGCTTAGCGTTTTTCTATATGCGCTTTCTATGAGCCATGGAAAGGGAAAGGCAACCGCGAGGCTCGCCTTTCCCGCCTTGGCGCTTAGTAATCTTAGTGCAAAGGCACGCATCGTTGGCGTGTACCAAAAGTCATTAACCCCATCACCAATCCATGTTTTCAGGTAACAACAGGACTGCTTTTATCATTTCACTTCTTTTGCTGCTCACCATACCATTGCACGCCCAGATAACCGGCGTGGTCATCGATGATGAGACGGGCGACAGCATACCCTATGCCAGTGTGGTCTATCAGGGACGCAACGTGGCTGTGGCATCCAACCTCTCCGGCTACTACAAGATAGCGCGCCATGAGGGATGGAAACTCACGTTCAGCTCCGTGGGCTACACGTCGAAGACCATAACCATAACGCAGAGCACGCCGTCGAATCTCAACGTGAGGCTCAAGACTGACAACCGCAGCCTGAAGGAGGTTACGGTGAAGGCCAAGCGACACCGGTACAGTCGCAAGAACAATCCTGCTGTGGAGCTGATGAAGAAGGTGGTGGCGGCTAAGCGGCGCACAGATTTGGACAACCGCGACTATTATCAATACAACAAGTACCAGAAAATAACGCTCGCGCTCAACGACATAACCAAGGAAAAACTCAACTCGCCCAAGCTGAAGAATAAACAGTGGGTGAAAGACCAGATAGAGAAGTGCGAGTACAACGGCAAACTGATACTGCCGTTGTCGGTTGACGAGACCGTGACACAAAAGATTTACCGTAAGCACCCTAAGTCGGAGAAGAACATAATAAAAGGACAGAACTCCACGGGTGTGAACGACTTGTTTCAGACGGGCGACATACTTACCACTACCATCAAGGACGTGTTTACCGACGTGAACATCTACGATGACCAAGTGCGTCTCTTGCAATATCCGTTCACTTCGCCCATAGGCAAGGATGCTGTGGCCTTCTACCGTTTCTACATACAAGACACAATATATGTTGACCATGAGAAGTGCATACACTTGCACTTCCTGCCCAACAACCAGCAGGACTTCGGCTTTAGGGGCGACATCTATATATTGGCCGACTCGTCGTATCAAGTGAAACGATGCGAGCTCACCATTCCCAAGCGCAGTGATGTGAACTTCGTGGAGAACCTCCGGGTGCTGCAGGAGTTCAAGCGGTTGCCCGACAGTACGTGGGTGCTCACGCAAGATGACATGGTGGCAGAGCTTAAGATTGCCTCGTTCTTGCAAAAGGCCATTGTGATAAGAAACACCCGACTGTCGGACTACGCTTTCGACGAACTGCCCAAGCAACTCTTCAAGGGCAAGGCCAAGGATGTGAAGGAGGCCGACGCCATGATGCGCGACGAAGCATTCTGGGACAAATATCGTCAGGTGCAGCTCACCAAGAGTGAGAGCGGCATGGATGCTTTCGTGCACAACTTGGAGCAGATAAAGGGTTTCAAGTATGTGATATTCGTGGCTAAGGCGTTCATAGAGAACTTCGTGGAGACGGGCAACCCGAGCAAGGTTGACATAGGGCCGATAAACACCATGATAACGAGTAACTTCGTTGATGGGCTGCGCCTGAGGGCGAGTGCTCAGACTACGGCCAACTTCAACAAGCACCTCTTCCTCAAGGGCTATTACGCCCACGGCTTCGGCAGTAAGCGCGAGTATTATAAGGGTGAAGTGATATGG
>CAVHDN010000195.1:0-4780 GCA_963634315.1 Flexilinea sp.
CAACCATATTCCCTCATTGCCGAGACATAGCGGCAGGAGGTAGAAGCACGGCACCAACAGCACGAAACCGCGCAGGGCGGCAAACGTGGTGGCGGGGCGCATGCGCTCCACGCTTTGGAAATAGCCTATAGAGGTGAGGTTGACAATGAAGAACACAAAGCCAGTGGCGAACATTGGGAAACCGTCGATGGCTACGGGAGAGGCTGGGTCGGTAGGTGTGATGAACAGGTTTACCATCAGGTGTGGGCAGAACATGAACACTGCCGTAACCAACAGACCGAACATGACAGCCGTGGCTAAGCCAGTGCGCAACGCTTGGTTCACGCGACCATACTGTCTTATGCCGAAATTATAGCTCACTATGGGTTGCATGGACTGGGCTATAGCGTTGCCCACCATGAACACGAAAGGCGCATAGTAGCAGGCTATGCCGAAGGCTCCCACACCTTTGTCGCCCAGATAGCACATGAACACTTGGTTGCCAACAAACATGAGGATGGCCATGGTGCATTCCCCGAGCAGTGCCGACGAGCCGATGCGGCACTGGTAACCTATGTTGCGCAGTGAGAGCATGAGACTCTTACGGCTGAACTTGGGCATGAGCAGACGCAGATGGCGGGCGGAGCAAACCATGTAGGCCATACTGGCCATGCAGCCTATGACGACGGCTAAGGATGAGGCTAGTGCCGCACCCATCACTCCCCAACCGAAGGGGAAGATGAACAGCCAGTCAAGAATGGTGTTGATGATTGACACTACAAGACTGCACCACATGGCTATGCGTGGTGAACCGTCAAGTCGGATGGTGAATAGCGACACCGAGCCGCACACCTGAAAGGCCCACGATGGGGCGAGCCACAACAGATAGTCTGTCACCATGGGAAGCAGACTGTCTGACGAACCGAGTGCCTTGGCTGTGGCGTAGGGTGCAACCATAACGGGTAGTGTCATGGCCAAGGCTACAATGGTGACAAAGAGGAAAGCCTGTGTCACGTTGAGTCGCGCGGCTTTCTGCTTGCCTTTGGCCAGGTGTATGGAAGCCACGACCGAGCACCCCGCGCCTGCCATGAGGCCAATGCCCGACAGTACCATATATAATGGTATGCAGATGTTTATGGCGGCAATGCCGTCGCTGCCCACGCCGTGGCCTACGAATATACCGTCGATGGCTGTCACTGCCGATATGCTCAGCATGCCGAGTAGGGTGGGGATGAAATACTTTCGGAACAGTGTGCTTACATTGAGTGTTCCGAGTTCAATGCTGTCTCTTTCCATTCTTCCGTATTGTTTGTTGGTTACTGTTGCATTAATAAATAGGTATGTACCGAAAGCACAATCTCAAAGTATCTGACATGAGACTAATGAGTGCCGAGCACAAGAAAACCGGACAAGATGATTGGTTTTACCCAGTCATCTTATCCGGCTGTATGAAGCCCTCCGATGAGGATTACAAAACGCAAAAAAAACGTCCGAAAGGTTATGCCAATGCATTGCCGATGTCAATCGGCGTGTCGCTAATAGCTGCGTGCTATGATGACGCGACACTTGGCAGGCTTTCCGCTCACCATGTCAACGCCTGGTGTCTGCTCATATGCAAACGGCACGCAACGTATGGTGGCCTGTGTCTCTTCTTTTATCTTCGCCTCGGTCTCGGCTGTGCCGTCCCAGTGGCAAAGGAAGAAACCGCCGTCCTTTATGCGCTCCTTGAACTCCTCGTAGTTGTCGCACTCATACACACGCCCATCGCGGTATTTGCGCGCCTTCTCGAATATGTTTTGCTGAATGTCGTGGAGCAGCTTTTCTATGTGCTCCACTATTCCCTCTAAAGGCCGTGTCTCCTTTTCGAGAGTGTCGCGGCGCATTATCTCTATAGTGCCGTTCTCAAGGTCACGGCCGCCCATAGCCAAGCGCACTGGTATGCCTTTCAACTCATATTCGGCAAACTTGAAGCCCGGACGCTTGTTGTCGGCATCGTCATACTTGACGCTTATGCCGGCCTTGCGCAGCTCGTCAACGATAGGCATGAGCTTGGCGCTAATCTCTGCCAACTGGTCAGCACCCTTGCTGATGGGGATTATCACTACCTGTATTGGGGCGATGCGTGGCGGGAGCACCAGACCGTTGTCGTCGGAGTGGGTCATGATGAGTGCTCCTATGAGACGTGTTGACACTCCCCACGATGTAGCCCACACATATTCAGGCTTGTTGTCCTTGTTGAGGTAAGTCACATCGAAAGCCTTTGCGAAGTTTTGTCCGAGGAAATGACTCGTTCCGCTCTGCAAGGCCTTGCCATCCTGCATCATAGCCTCTATAGTGTAGGTGTCGAGTGCACCGGCAAACCGCTCGGTCTCACTCTTCACGCCTTGAAGCACCGGCACAGCCATCCACTCTTCGGCAAACTTGGCATAGACGTGCAGCATCTTCTGTGCCTCTGCCTCAGCCTCCTCACGTGTGGCATGGGCAGTGTGGCCCTCCTGCCAAAGAAATTCACTGGTGCGGAGGAAAGGACGTGTACGCATCTCCCACCGCATCACATTACACCATTGGTTGCACATCAGTGGCAGGTCGCGCCAAGAGTGTATCCAGTTGCGGTAGGTGTTCCATATGATAGTCTCAGATGTGGGTCTGATGATAAGTTCTTCGTCAAGCTTGGCGGTAGGATCCACCTCAACGCCACTCTTGTCTTCCTTTGCGCGTAGGCGGTAGTGGGTCACTACGGCGCACTCTTTGGCGAAGCCTTCCACGTGTTCGGCTTCTTTGGAGAGGAACGATTTTGGTATAAGAAGAGGGAAATAGGCATTCTGCACGCCCGTCTCCTTGAACATGCCGTCCAACTGGCGTTGCATCTTCTCCCATATCGCATATCCGTAAGGTTTGATTACCATACATCCTCTCACTGCCGACTGTTCTGCAAGGTCGGCCTTTACAACAAGGTCGTTGTACCATTGGCTGTAATTGTCGGCCCTTTTTGTTAACTCTTTTAATTCTTTAGCCATTTTATGTCGTCTTTTCCTATTTTAGACTGCAAAATTAATAAAAAAACTTTGAACACTATGGGAAGAATAAATAAAAGGGCTATCTTTGCATGACCTAAGAATTACGTTTAACAATTAATAAATCAAAAGATGAGAAATTTAAAAGTATTAGCAGTAATCCTTAGCCTTGGCATAGTCATGGCTGCTTGTAACAACACTCAAAAAGGTGCTTCTATCGGCACTGGTGGTGGAGCCTTGCTTGGTGCACTGATTGGTAAGATGGCTGGAAACACAGCTGTTGGCGCAGCTCTTGGCGCAGCTGTAGGTGCAGGTACAGGTGCTATCATTGGCAAGCACATGGATAAGGTGAAGGCTCAGGCTGCTGCCGTTGAGAACGCACAGGTTCAGGAAGTTACCGATGCTAATGGTCTGCAGGCTGTGAAGGTGACATTCGACTCTGGCATACTATTCGCTACTGGTGGTTCAACACTCAACTCTTCTGCAAAGAACTCTTTGAGCAAGTTTGCCACGGTGTTGAAGAACAACACCGACTGTGACATCGCCATCTATGGCCACACTGACAACCAAGGATGGAAGAACTCCACCGAAGAGCAGAGCGCACAGAAGAACCTGACTCTTTCTGAGCAGCGTGCAAAGTCGGTTTCGAACTATCTTACAAACCTTGGCGTAAGCTCAAGCCAACTGAAGACCGTAGAGGGACAAGGACAGACCAATCCCGTGGCTGACAACAGCACAGCAGCAGGCCAGCAGCAGAACCGCCGTGTGGAGGTTTACATGTATGCAAGCCAGGACATGATACAAAAGGCAGAGAACGGAACCCTTCAGTAAGAGTTTACTTATGGAACACTTCTTGTAGCTTGGCTTGTATCCATTTCAGAGATGATGGAAAAGCTTTAGACGTGTTCTGTAAACATATACTATAGATACTAAATAACGGCTCTTAAGATGAACATTCTTAAGAATATACGGACAATTATTAAATGGATGGTGGTAGCCTTTTTCGGCTCCACCATTCTTTCTGTTGTGGCCTTGCGATTCTTGCCCGTTTATTTCACCCCTCTCATGTTTATCCGTTTGCTTGAACAAAAGGGGGAAGGAGAGAGTCTGAAGCTGCATCATCGGTGGGTGCCGCTTAGTGAGATGTCTCCTAGCTTGCCTGTTGCTGTGATGGCGAGTGAAGACCAACGCTTTCTGGAACATCACGGCTTCGACTTTGCCGCTATAGAAAAGGCGGCTCAACATAACATGAAGCACAACGTGAAGCGCAGGCATGGAGCGAGCACCATATCGCAGCAAACGGCGAAGAATGTGTTTTTGTGGCCGGGGCGTACATGGTTGCGCAAGGGACTCGAGGCCTATTTCACTGCATTGATAGAATTGATGTGGAGTAAACAACGCATCATGGAGGTCTATCTCAACTCCATTGAGATGGGCGATGGCATATATGGCGTCGATGCTGTGGCAGAGTGGCACTTCAAGTGTCGTGCCGGCGAGTTGACGAAAGTGCAATGTGCCCAGATAGCCGCCACGCTTCCCAATCCGCGAAAGTTCAACTCGGCCAAGCCAAGCAGTTACATGCTGACGAGGCGCGACCAAATCCTGCATCAGATGAAGAACATTCCCAAGTTTCCCGCAGAGGGTGAGGATGTGAAGGAGCAGGATAAATATTCAAGATAGAAGTGCTATGTTTTATAAAAACAGTGTTAATTCTGATATCGTCTCTACTGTTTGCAATAGATAATGTGTATCTTTGCAAAGACAATGAGCACACGACATTGGATATT
>CAVHDN010000196.1:0-4689 GCA_963634315.1 Flexilinea sp.
CCCTCACGGAAATGTGCAGGTTTCACTTATCGAGACAGAGAAGTTGCTCTCCGACATGTGCGAGGCTAAGCTTGAAGAGTGGAAGAAAGAAGGCAAGTACGTGGGCAAGTTTGCTGCCCAGCACCATTTCTTCGGCTATGAAGGACGTTGCGCCGCCCCGTCAAACTTCGACGCTGACTACTGCTACGCATTGGGTACAAGTGCTGTACAGCTCATAGCCAATGGCAAGACTGGCTATATGGCCATTGTAAAGAACACGACAGCACCTGCCGATGAGTGGGTTGCAGGAGGTGTGCCAATCACAATGATGATGAACATGGAGCGTCGTAACGGCGAACAAAAGCCCGTTATACGCAAAGCTCTTGTTGATTTGGAAGGCAAGCCATTCCGCACCTTTGCCGCAGTGCGTGACCGTTGGGCAAAGGAAACAGCCTACATCTACCCTGGCCCAATACAGTATTGGGGTCCGTCGTCTGTGTGCGACTGTCCCACCAAGACACTTGAGCTTGAGCAGTCTGCAGAATAAGACGGCCCAGACTTTCTGTTTAGAATAGTAAAAGAGGGTGTGCCCAAGTCATGGTATGACGATGAGTACACCCTCTTCAACAAAGTGAACATTCCAAATATATTATTCATGTTGCGTGCAACTAAAACCAAACGTCAGAAGCGTTCGCATAGCAAACGCGTTTCAGGGTCAAGCCACGGCAGAGGTTTTGCCGCGCGTTTGCTCCACGCCTTGCCGGGATGGGCTTGGTGGATTGGCGGTCTGTGCGCATTGCTTGTCTATTTGGCAGTGTTCCTATACGTCTTTGTCGAGCCTTTCGGCTTCAGGTGGCGCGCCCTTTATGGCGATGTCTCTTACCCTGAGGGCTATGAGATACACGGCATTGACATAAGCCACCATCAAGGCATGATAGATTGGGACAAGCTCCGCACCAATGGCATGATAGACAAATGGCCGGTGCGCTTTGTCATGATCAAGGCCACTGAGGGGGCAAGCAACATAGACAAGAACTTTGCCTATAATTTTCACAATGCACGCGAATACGGTTTCATACGCGGCGCATACCACTTCTGGAGCACTCGCTCTACAGGCAGGGCACAGGCCAACCACTTCCTTAATAATGTTAAGTTGGAGGAAGGCGATTTGCCTCCTGTGCTTGATGTGGAGCATAAAGGCAAAGACCAAAGCCCCGAAGACTTCAAACAGAGTGTGCTCACATGGTTGCGTATAGTGGAGAAAAAGTATGGCGTGAAGCCTATAATCTACACTTACTACAAGTTCAAGACTGCGTATCTTAGCGACTCTGTGTTCAACTCCTACCCTTATTGGATTGCCCACTACTATGTTGACAAGGTTGAGTACAAGGGTAAATGGAAGTTTTGGCAGCACACCGACTGTGGCCGTCTGCCCGGTATTGATGGCTACGTTGACTTTGACATATACAACGGAAGCTACTACGACCTGCGGAAGTTGACCATCGGCCAGCGCGAACAGATAGGCGAGGATGCCTATTCTTACCTAAATCTTTGGTAGGAACACGATCTTGCTAAAAGCACGGTAGGAGATATTCCTACCAAAGAAATGTAAAAACTTACGCTTCGACTATGCCAGCCTGCAACCATTGCTGGGCCATCGTGGCAATGTCTTTGCGGGCTGTTTCTTCATCCACCTCATACTCTTTGATCAACAAGCCCACGAGTTCTTCATTGTTGAAGTCCTTGTCGCCGACAGCATTCCAAAGGTAGGCGGCTGTCTCGTTCATGCTGATTATCTTGCTGAAGTCGATGTTCTCTATGCCTTCAGCCACGATGATGTTCTCTCCGCACACATTGCGCAGGTTGAATCCTTTCTTCTTCTTCATGTTTAAACTGGTTGTTTTGTGTGTATGTTTCTTTTGGAAAATGCAACGCCTACATTATATATAAATGTAAAGGCTAAACGCCTACTTTGTGCACGAATAGGTGGCGATGGATGAAAAGCAGATAACGGCGAATGGGATAGAGCCTTGTCCATATGGCCGAATATATGCGCCATTTGCGTGAACCTACGCTGTCGAGAGTGTCCCTACCCTTGCGGTAAAAGCCTTGTGCCTTAGCCCTTATGTCGCCAAGCAGACAGTATTCGTTGGCCAAATTGCCGTCGCCACGCAGAGTCACCTTGTTGCCGTCGAGCTTTACCATGCGGTGCAAGACATACCTCTTGGGAGCTATTTCGGCCAGTACCACATCGCCCACGCAAACCTCTCCCGCAGCTGAAAGCAAGGCTTTGTCGCGGCGGTCTTCAAGGAAAGGCCGCATGCTGAAGCCACGCAGTGGCAGTGTAACGGTGTGTCCCTCGTTGAGCATGGCCACCACTTCTGGCATGAGTATGGCGTTGGCCACACTTATCTTGCTTGTCTTGATATTGTCTTGTGGCATAATAGTGCGGCTTCACAGTCGGGAAGACAATGTAAGGTGAATATTGGTACCGTCTCGACAATGGTGGTGACGGTGTCCAAGAGATTGTTGTATATGGTGGAGTCCCACTTCATCGACGAGCATGCGGGCAATACTGAGGCGAAAGCCTGCACGGGACTTAGGCGTTCAATGCTGTTTTCCTTGGCCCGCTCAATCCTTGTAAGTGCGCCCAATGGGAACTTAACGTTGCGGTAGCACGGTGTCTTGCCGCTCCAAGGCGAACCGTAAAGAAAGGCTTCTCGGCCAATGACACGTATTATGGGGTTATCGTCGTTGACGAGCTGCGTGCCTTCGATGTGGTTCATCCAAAGGTTGGTGTGGGTACTCTTGCCCGTTCCACTCTTGGCAGTGAAAGGATAAGCCCAGCCGCCATTGGCCACACACGAGGCATGAATGAGAAGCGTGGAGTGCTTGCTTGCCGCAAAGGCATAGACGAGCATGAGCGCATTGTTCAGCCCGAACTGTTGCATGGAGCGTGTACCGTTGAGGGCGCAAGCACAATTAGAGAAGTCAGCGTTGGCCTGAAGCAGACAGCAACTGCCTCCGCGTATGTCCTTTATGATGAACTGGTAGCCACCATCAGACAGTCGGTGTACGATGGTGTCGCCATTGCCCGTGTCGAACTTCCTTATCAGCTCATGCTCGCGCACTGGTTGCAGCTTGTCGTGTACCGTCAGTGTGAAGAGCAGTTCGCTGCCTTCGGCGTTGTCTATTCTAAAAGGACTAAGCGAGGGCAACAAGTCGATGCCGTTGTCACCGTTGCCACTAAACTTGATTAGCAGACGATGGCTGGCCACGCAAAACAAGTGGTTGTTCTTGTCCATGGGTCTCACATCTGCGGTTCCATTCCCCCTTGCATGCCTCCACCCAGACGAGGACGCGACGATGCATTGCCAAAGCCAGCACCTCTATCTCCACCAGGCCCGGGGCCTTCGCCCGGAGTCATGCCTTTGGACTTGCGCTCGGCTTTCTTCGCCTTTTTCTCCTGTTGCTCTTCGGCCTCGCTCTCCTCGATGAAGCTCATGTCAATGGTCTTGAACTTGAAGCTGCTCGGGTCGATGTGGCGCACGTCATAGGTGGCGCGGCCTTTTGTTGACGTGTATTGCTTTTTCATCTTCAGCAGTTCCTTCTCCACTGTGCTCTTCTTCGTGTCGAACACCACAATGCACGTCCTGTTGGGCATGCCCATTTCGTTGGTCATGTGGTTTTTCAGTTGCAGTGAGTAGTTGTCGCGTCCGAGCAGGAAGTTGGTCTTTGAGTCTATCCATGCGTTTTCCACTGCCTGCACATCGGTGAAATAGACGATGGAGTCGGTGAACGATGCGGAAAAGCCGAACACATACACGTTCGGAACCATCTTAGCCTTGCCTTGTACTTCGGTGGCTACGAGTGCCAATGCGGTGGCTGCGGCACAGATGGCATACTTTAAGAGTTTCATTTGTTATTAAGTTTGTATTCTGTTTGCGTGGTGGTCTCTGTCTTCCCACCATTATTGTCCTAAATACGACTTCAGCATTTTGTTTTTGGTGCTGCTGCGCAGACGCCTTATGGCCTTCTCCTTTATTTGCCTCACCCTCTCGCGTGTAAGCCCATATTTGTTGCCTATCTCCTCTAAGGTCATTTCGGGCTGGTTGATTCCGAAGAAAGCCTCAATCACACAACGCTCGCGCTCGTTGAGCGTCTTCAGCGCATTGTTTATCTCGGCACGCAGCGACTCCAGCACAAGCGTCGTGTCAGCCGATGGTGAGTCGTGGTTCACGAGCACGTCGAGCAGATTGGTGTCCTCTCCTTCAGCAAATGGTGAGTCAACCGACACGTGGCGGCTGTTCACCTTCATGGCGTCGCCAACCTTGTCTTCAGGCATATCCACCCTCTCCGAAATCTCTTCGAGCGATGGCCGGCGTTCGTTTTCTTGCTCAAACTTGTTGACCATCTTGTTTATCTTGTTGACCGAACCCACTTGGTTGAGCGGCAGTCTCACTATGCGACTTTGCTCGGCTATGGCCTGAAGAATGCTCTGCCTGATCCACCACACCGCATAAGAGATGAACTTGAAGCCGCGCGTCTCGTCAAACTTCTCGGCGGCTTTGATGAGTCCAACGTTGCCTTCATTAATCAAGTCCGGCAGGCTAAGCCCTTGGTTCTGATATTGTTTGGCCACGGAGACCACAAACCTGAGGTTTGCTTTTGTCAGTCTTTCAAGAGCCTTGCGGTCGCCCTTGCGTATTC